>CAMDLJ010000300.1 GCA_945901665.1 Bordetella parapertussis
GGCACCAGGTTTTGCCCCGGAGTGCCGTCAGAGATGGAATCGCTGACCAGTTTGGTGGCCAAGGCCGCATCGCGATACGCCGTGTAAACCGCAGTCGCATAACGCAGCTTGCCGCCATTGGCTTCCACCGTGGTTTTGATGGTGGCCAGCATGCTGTCAGCAGCGGTTTTGGTGCTGGCATCGGTTCCGGCTGTGGCCACTTGTGCTTTGTAGGTGCTGTTGACCGAGCTGTAAATGGTTCCGCTGGTGCCCTCAATTTGGCTGGTGGTCACTTTGGAAATGAACGGGGCAGGGCCGTTTTCGACAAAAGCCACACCTTTGGGGTTCATAAAGGTGGGAATGCCCAAATCAATTGGGGAGTTGTACAAATTCAGCTGGGTGGCCTCTGCCGCAGTGCTAACCAATTTGTAAACACCACTGGAGAGATTGACATAGTAATCGGCAGCAGTGAAGCTGGTGTCTTCGGTCCAAGTGGGGGTGTAAGTGGTCCCACCCGTGCTGTTGCTGGCCGAGGTGTAGCTGTATTTGTAGCGCTTTTTTGCCTGCAACAGCTTGTTGGTGCTGTTGTAGGAAAAAGTCAGGTAGCCATACTGCGTTGTGGCTTTGCCAAAATTGTTGCGGAACTTCAGTTTATTGCCATCGCTGGCATCAAAGTCCAGGGAATTGTTGGGGTGCAAATGCGAGTCAACTCGATAAAAGCCCGTGGTGCCCTGGGCCACCAGCAAAAATAACTTGGTCAAATAACTGTCATAGGTGGTCGCGGTCGGCAAGGTGGCAGACTGTGCTGCATATCCACCAGAGGCGCTGTCGCGCGCGCCCATCGACAGGTAATTGGCGGCACTGCTGGCGCTGGCCGCATCCGAAATCATGTAGCGCGATCGGTTGGTCACCGTGCTGGCCAACACCATGCTACCGGCGGAATAACTGCGCGCGATCGCCGTGGCGAAATTTGCCGGCGTACCGTAGACAGCGGAACTTGAGGCGGATGTTGTGGTTGATGTTGATGTTGGAATGGCCGCAACTTCCACCGCTTTAGCGGTTGTGGCTGCAGCTTGAATGCTGGTGATGTTGGGCACGACTTGGGTCGTAACTTTTGACGCAAGGCTGGTGAGCTTGTCTGCCAGCTTGGTGCTGGATGTTGCATCAGCGTCAATGGTTTTCAGCACCTCAGCAATCGAAGCCGCTACGTTATGCGCTTTTGCGTAATTTGTGTCTGTTTTTTTGGCTGCCACATAGTCCTTCATCACATCAATGGAGGTGAGGCTTAAGTCGGTTTGCACAGCCGTTTTTGCAGCATCCAATGAAAGACCTGTGCTCATTTTTGCTGCCACTTGGGTGGTCAGGGGTGAAATCACTTCGTGGCTGCCAGCAGGCGAGGTCATGGTGAAGCCTGAAGTGACCGTTGTTGTTGGGCTGTCTTGGTCAATGGTGGTGCCTGCGACAGCAACCACAACCACCTTGTAGGTGCTGATTTGCGCTTGCGTGGCTGTCAGTGTGAATGAGCCCGTTTCACTGGTGGTGGTTGTGGGTTCACCTAAATCATATGTGCCGTTCTCATTGAGGTCCAAAAACACGGTGGCTTTGTAAAGATAACCATCCATTGCTGTGCCGCTGAATGTTGTTGAACTTGTGCCAGCAGAAGTTCCACCCCCCCCACCACCGCATGCGGTCAAAATCGAAAGGAAAGCTATGCAAATGAGTTGTAGTCTAAACACATATTACCTTTTATTACTACTAAAGAATTGTTAAAAATTATTTTACCTCAAGGAACTTAAGGCAGTGCATGAAGTGCTGATAGCTGTCCATGCAGAGGGATGTTCAGCCCCAGCAAAATACAAATCAAGTTCAACCTTTGCTTTGTTGGACGCTGTAGACCTTGAATTGCTCTATCCCCAATAACCAACCGTCGATTCAACCTGACACTTTGACAGCACGGCTTGTACACCTCGCTCACTTCAAAATTGCAAATACGGGGCATTCGAAATTGAGATCAGTCCAACATAGGGACTGGTGGTCGTGAGCCCAATCGTGACAATCGGAATGATGACGATCACTGTTGCAATTGCCATGGCAGTCATCAGCGCCTTGGGTTTGTTGATATGAACAAATGCAACAACCAACTGGACCAGTACCGCCAAAGCAATGATGGCAAACCAACGTATTAAATGAACGTCAAAGGAGGTAAAGGTTACTCGACTCATTCGACCATGACTGACCGATTCAATAGCCCCCCGCAAAGCTTGGGACTCGGCTTTATTGCCCATCGAGTCAATCACTTTGTATGTGGCGTGCCGAAGGGTTTCGTAATCTTGCTTGGTAATGGGAGATTGATGATTGAACGATGAAAGGTGTCCCCATTCAATTTCAGCAACAGACTTTGCGTACTGTTTGGCATATGTTGCCAACTCATTTTCAATGAGACTTGGATAGGCCTCAGAAAGATCAATGATCGTTGCAATACCCGCGACCTCAGTCAGAACGGATTTTTTAGCCAAATCATAATTTCCCCAAAGAGACGTGGCCATGAGTGCAGTCGTCAGCGAAAACAAAACGGCAGGCAACCCCAAAAATGGACCCACGATGCCTTCAAAACTCATCATATAGGCTCTGCTTTGAACGCTTAAAAAAATCCAAGTGATGATGCTTCCCACGGTAATAAAAAAAACAATGATCCAAAAGATCAGGAGAATTTCTTTATTTTCAAATAAATGATGCATTGAAATCTCAACAAGGTTGGCGTGAATGGAATGACTTCACTTGAGGGTTCGCACGGCTTACTTTACCTGTATTGATTTTTCAAGGCTGGTGTGAAGTCAGATCGCGCTGAACGCTTGATTTTCATGATTCACCTGCCTACTGGCGTTGGGTTAACCGATGCAGAAAACGGAGAATTGCAAATCAAGCATGGCCGTGTGCTGCGAACAAGTTGTATGGCAACGGTGATGTGGTGGGCGTGGGTGTGGCATCCCTCAGCATGAAAGAAAGCGGCACTGTCACCAAACCCACTGATTCAATCACCCATAAGGCCCAGGCGCTGGCTGATCAAGCGCACCGCACAGCCCAACAAAAGAAGCCACTTCAAGCCAGGCAAGCCATGAGCAGGGGTGAAGAGCAGATGCGGGTGCGGGACGAGGCTCAAGCTGTGAGCCTGAGCTTTCCGTTACTGGACGCCGTGACATCAAGGGCCAAGGCAGTGTGGGCGTTGCCTCACCACTGGACTTGATACAAGCTGCTGAACTGATCGGTCCACAAGCGCAATCCGGGTCGGTCACGATTTTCTACGCCAATCACTAGCCCGCGCTCATCTCTTAACTCTCGACCCACTGATGGATAGTCCTTGAGGTAGGTGGCATCCTGCGTCAAGATCAAGTAAAAATTACGATGCACAAAATTCTCGCGATCGAGATCTTGAAATTTGTGGCGATAACCCAGTCCAAGTTCTTGCGCCTGCGCCTTCACCACCGGATACAGGTTGAGGTAGGCGTTGGTGATGTGGACAATGATGAAGCCCTCTGGCTTGAGATGGGACTTGTAAATTTGAAAGGC
>CAMDLJ010000301.1 GCA_945901665.1 Bordetella parapertussis
GTGATTGGCTTTACCAAAACCTGGGCCCGTGAATTGGGCCCCAAGGGCATCCGGGTCAATGCGGTGGCGCCTGGATTCATTGAAACCCCTATTTTGGCCACCATGCCAGCCAAAGTGATCGATGAGATGCGCGATCGGGTGCCCTTGAAGCGCCTTGGTCGGGCTGAAGACATTGCCCAGGTGTATGCCTTTTTGGCCAGCGATCAAGCGGCCTATATCAATGGGGCGGTGATCGAGGTCTCGGGCGGCTTGACGGTATGACCGATGCGTTGAACCGGCCCCGCTCTTGCTGGGATCTGTTTTTGACCTTCACCTGGATGGCCTTGCAAGGCTTTGGCGGGGTGCAAGCCGTGGTCCAACGGATTTTGGTGGACCAAAAAAAATGGTTGAGCCCCAAGGGGTTTTTAGAAGATTGGGCGGTGGCCCAAACCCTGCCCGGCCCACACGTGGTCAATTTGACCCTGATGCTGGGCGACCGGTATTTTGGGGCGCGCGGCGCGCTGTGCGCCATCACCGGCCTGATGTTGGCCCCCTGCACCTTGGTGCTGTGTTTTGCCGCCCTTTACCAAGGCATGTATGAGTTGCCTGCGGTGCGCTCGATGTTGCACGCCATGGGTTGTGTGGTCTCTGGAATGGTCATGGGCAACGCTTTGCGCTTGCTCCAAGGGCTCAAGGGCAACCCCATGGGTTTGCCGGTTTGTTACGCATTGCTGAGCATCGGCTTTGTGGTGGTGGCCGTGTGGCGCATTCCCTTGGCCTTGGCTTGGTTGACGGTCGGTGTGCCGTCCAGCGTATGGGCATGGCGCTGCATGGTGCGGCCCAAGGCATTGCCATGAGTTTGAACGCTACCGATTGGCTGCACATGGTGCTGCATTTTTTGAGCTTGTCGCTGATCACCTTTGGCGGTGTGGTGGCGGCCGCGCCCGACATGCACCGCTATTTGGTCGACCAGCAGCATTGGCTGAGTGACCCGGAATTCAACTCGTCCATCACCTTGGCGCAAATTGCCCCTGGCCCGAATGTGCTGTTTGTGGCCATTCTGGGTTGGACTTTGGGGGTGCAGGCGGGTGGCGGCATGGATGCCGGCCCGGTGGCTTGGGCCTGGGGTGTATTGGCTGCATTTTTGTGCTTATTGGGCATCCTGGGCCCGTCTGGTTGCCTCACGTTGGTGGTCAGCCGCTGGGGCTTGCGTTATCAAGAGCGGATCGGTGTGCGCGCCTTCAAGGCGGGCATGGCACCTTTGTTAATTGCCTTGATGTTCTCCACTGGCTGGTTGTTGCTGCCCCCCATCCAAGCCGATGCCCAACATGCCCCTGGCTTGTTGTTGACCGCCGCATCGGTGGTGTTGATGTGGAAGACGCGCATCCATGTACTGTGGCTGCTGGCCGTGGGCGCGGTGTTGGGTTTGCTCGGTTGGGTTTGACAGCCAACCCATCCAGACGCCCTGGGGCTAGGTCGTGGCTGCGCTGCGTTGGCGCAGGCTCTCATACAAGCACACGCCACTGGCCACCGATACATTGAGGCTTTCCACCGCCCCTTGCATGGGTATTCGCACCAATTGGTCACATGTTTTGCGGGTCAGCTGGCGCATGCCCTCACCTTCTGCCCCCAAGACCCAAGCGACAGGGCCTTTGAAATCGTTTTGGTAGATCGACGTGGGGGCATCGTCGCTGGTGCCGATGATCCAAATGCCACGCTCTTTGAGCTCGTTGAGCGTGCGTGCCAAGTTGGTGACCATGAAATAAGGCACGGTATCGGCCGCACCACTGGCCACTTTGGCCACGGTGGCATTCAGGCCCACGGCATGGTCCTTGGGCGCAATCACCGCATGGGCCCCGGCACCATCGGCCACACGCAAACACGCGCCCAGGTTGTGCGGGTCTGTCACCCCATCGAGCACCAGCAACAAGGGAATTTGCTCGGCGGTCAGTTGGTCCAAATGGTCATCCAAGGAATGGCCTTGGGGCAAGGCCTGTACCCGGGCCACCACGCCCTGATGGCCATGGCTGCCACACAGCTTGGCCAAGCGCAAGCCATCGCTGGGAATGATGCGCATGCCACTGTCTTGGGCGCGTTGCATGAACTGGCGCATGCGCACATCGCGCCGGCTGGCATCGACATGCAATTCAACAACGGACTGGGGAGCAGTTTTCATGCGCACACCCACCGCATGGAAACCAAAAATCACTTTGAGCGGTACAGACATGGTTTGATTATCCAACCGCGACCTGTGCGCCGGCTTCAATGGCAATGCGCCGTTGGCAACGCTGGCTGATGGCCAGGTCGTGGGTGACCAACACGAGCGTGGTGTCAGAGGCTTGGTTCAGGTCCATCATCAATTGCATGACCCGCTCGCCGCTGGCCTTGTCCAAGCTGCCGGTGGGCTCGTCGGCCAGTAACACCGCCGGCTGCACCACAAAGGCCCGTGCCAAGGCAACCCTTTGCTGCTCGCCGCCACTGAGCACACGGGGGTAATGGTGGAGTCGCTCACCCAAACCCACCCGCTCGAGCATGCTGCGGGCATTGTCTCGGGCGCGCGGACGCCCGCCCAACTCCAGCGCCAACATGACATTCTCCAGAGCAGTCAGTGAGCCCAGCAGTTGAAAGCTCTGAAAGACAAAGCCCATGTATTGGGCACGCATGGCGGCGCGGGCATCTTCATCGCGGGCAAACAAGTCTTCCCCGGCCAAACGAATCGTGCCCTGGGTGGGTGTATCCAATCCCGCCATGATGGACAGCAAGGTGCTTTTGCCGGAACCCGAGGCCCCCACAATGGCCACGGTTTCTCCGCGCTGCAACTGAAAATCAATATCGCGGAGAATATCCAGTGTGCCGGTGGCATCGGTGACCGATTTGGACACGTGGGCAACTTCAAGAATGGGTTTTGTCATGTTGATGGGGATGGCTGAGGGGCGCAGGCTGGGGATGAAGATCATCTGCGCCTGGATGGGTTGGTTCTTATTGTCGTTGACTCAAGTGGCGCAAGCCCAGGTCAGTGCAAAGCCCCCACCCAGCCCCAGCTATGCCATGTTGATCGTGGGAGACTCCTTGAGTGCAGAGTACGGCTTGCCTCGCGGTAGCGGCTGGGTCAACCTGCTGTCCCAACGCTTGGCGCAGAGCCACCCCCAATGGAAGGTGATCAATGCCAGCATCAGTGGCGAGACCACCGCTGGCGGGCGATCGCGCATCGAGTCCCTGCTCAAGACCCACCGCCCCGCCCTACTGGTGATCGAACTCGGAGGCAATGATGCTTTGCGTGGCCTGCCTTTGGCCAGCACCCAAGAAAACCTGCTGTACATGGCGCAACAGGCCAAAGCGCAAGGCGCGCGGGTTTTGCTCTTGGGCATGAAGGTGCCGCCCAACTATGGTGCAGACTACAACGAGCAATTTGCCAAGGCTTTTGCCCAAGTGGCCAAACAAACCCAATCACGCCTGCTGCCGTTTTTTTTGGAACCCCTGGCCGCGCCAGGCGACTGGTTCCAGTCCGACCGCATCCACCCCAACGAAAAGGCCCAAAGTTTGTTGTTGCAACACACCT
>CAMDLJ010000302.1 GCA_945901665.1 Bordetella parapertussis
TGGCGGCTTGTCCCAGTCGCGGTAGCCCACAAAGAGCAGCAAAGGCCACACCAAGGTGCACATGCCCAAACAGAGCGCCGCTTGCCCCCAGGCATGGAGGGCTTCGGCGTTGGGTTGGAAGTAGCGCTTCCATGTGAGTGACTCGCGGTACCAATCGAAGTCCATGGGCCGGTGGCACATGTAAAACATCATCACCGATGCCACCACCCCAGCAAAGACGGACACGCCCGCATAGGCCCACAGCCAGGGCTCGATTTGTTGCCACATGTCAGCGCTTTCTGGATTTGAGGATGAGTTGCAGCAAAAGGCTCAAGGTTGCGTAAAACATGGTTCAGTCCTTTCCAAACGTGGTGGCGGCGCGCACGCCATAGCCTTGGGGAGCTTGCGGTGCTGCCGTGCCGTTGCGCACCGTGCGCTCGCCCGTGACCACGCCTTTGAGCACATCGATGAAAAGGTCTTCCTCGTACACGCTGCCATAGCCGCCGTGCACGTACTTGAGTAAGCCCCCCTGGGGGCAGCGCAGCTCGCCGCTGAACCAGTGGGCAAACACACCGTTGGGGTATTGGGGGAACAAGTCCACCAGGCCCACATCTTTGATCTCATCGTTGACCTCTGCCGTTCCAGAGATCTTGATCAAATACAAGCGCCCCTCTTCAATCGCCCAGGTACCCACATAGCCGCGCCACAGCGCCGTGCTGCGCGCGACAAATTTGAGGTTTAAGTGGTTGTTGAGCACGAATGGGCCGAGCGGCTCATCGCACAAGGTCAATTCCAGGCCTTTGTGGTGCAGGGTTTCAGGGATTTGTGCGGTCATATTCACTCCTGTTGATGCAAGGGCAATGTAGAGACGCTCAAGCTCATGCGGTGACCTCGCCATTGGTTAGCCGATGGGCTGTGGAAATTTCGCACTCCTGTATGCAATAACAGCCGAATGGTTCACGCCATGAGCTTGTGCTCGCTCATCCTTCACATCCCCCGACCTTGTTGTACCCACCCATGCAAAACCACAAAACCCGTGAAGATTGGTTGCTCGCCGCGATTGAACTGCTAAAACCCTTGTTTGCCGCCAAGGGCTACACCCTACCGGTGTGCCAGGTGTCTTGTGGCTTTACCAGCACTGGGGTGCGCAGCGGCCACATTGGCCAATGCTGGTCCACCAAAAGCGCGGGTAACGGAGTGAACCAAATCTTCATCGCACCCACTTTGGGGGACGCCTTCAACGTGATCGACACCTTGGTGCATGAGCTCATCCACGCCGTGGACGACTGCGAGCACAAGCACGGCAAGGAGTTTAAGAAGATGGCCCTGAAGCTCGGCCTCAAAGGCCCCATGCGCAGCGCAGGTGCCGGGCCAGAGCTCAAAGTGGTGTTGACCCAAATGCTCACCCAATTGGGACCATACCCTCACGGCCCGCTCAAAGTGGCCATGCAAAAACCCGTCAGCCGCAACCGTCCCCGCGCCAAATGCAACAAATGCGGCTACCAGGTGCCCATGCTCAAACGGTTTTTGGCATACGGCCCGCCCATTTGCCCCAAAGACAAGATTGATATGGATGAAATTGGCGATTGGGAGACAAGCTAAATTTTTCGGCGTTTACTTTTCATGGAGGCGCTAACTGCAGGTATTGACCACTCCGAGGCTTTGATGACTTGTAACAAGCGCCCTACTTGGGAAGGCTCAACAGTGGTTCCGATCAATGGGTGCATTTCATCCAGCAGTTGCCGAACCGTTTTCAAGACTATTTTGTTGCCATTGAGATTGATTTGGAATGCTTTGTGGTTTTCCCAAACCATGGGATCCCCATTTACTTTGGTGACGGCTGTCCAATAAGTGAACTTCTTCGACCCCGTCATTTCTTCAATTTTTTTGCAGTAGGCTGAGCTCCATTTGGGTTCTTTCAACTCTCTGAAGCTTTTCCAGGCGATCTTGCCGCCAACTTTTCCATTCGTTTCGATGGCTTTGATCAGTGCACTGGGGTTGAATCCGGTTTGCCAACTTTTACACGTGACAGCCACCACCCTGTCTGCACCTATCTTGTTGGGATGAACAGCAAGTATGTCGATGTCACTGGCCACCGAATCCTGGTTCGAGACAAAGTCTTTGTGCTTGGGGTCTGGTTTGAATTTGACGTTGTGAGACGTGAAGTAGCCTTGACTTTTGAGGTAGTCATCAACCAATTGCTCCAAAATGTCTTCTTTCATTGGGTGCCCTCAAAATAAATTTCATCTGAGATATTCAGAGTTTGCAAATGCAAATCAATGGTCAATTGCATCGGCTCTGAGTAGCCTCCAGCCAAGTTCCAAGCGATAGGAATTTGATGGTTTTTTGCCGATTGAAATATACCGCTGTCTCTAAAGCCCATATGCCGCTTTGAGAGATAGCCCGCCTCATACGGGTCTAGATCCCAAGCATCCGCGCCGGCTTGGTACATCAAGACATCCGGTTTGTATTTGGCAATCAACTGATCGGTGTATTTTTCCCACTCTTTGGCTGTGAATTGTGAATGCGCACGACTGCCAATTTCATCTCGCGTGACATTGATCACACGCTTGCGCAGCTTTAAAGTGTCTAAGCAATCTTCAGTTCCGTCACCAAAGTGTGCATCCCCATCGATGATCATGACTTTTTCGACCAGTTCCAGCGCTTTTTTGGCAGCGATGACCAATCCATTGAAGGTGCAGTAGCCGTAGCAATGGTCGTAGTGAGCGTGGTGAAACCCCTGAGATGCTGAGCAAGCAACGCCACCTTTTTGGATCGCATGGTTGAGCGCGTGCCAAAGCGACGCATTGGAATAAAGCAATGCGCGATTGATTTCGTCGTCTTTGGTTCCAAACCCATTCTTTATTTTGCAAGTCAGCACATCGTTCACAAAGGTCAGGCTGTGCGCTTGCCACAAATCTTCCTCAACAAAAGGCTCAAACATCAAACTGGTTCTTTGTGACTGCTCTACGAACAGCGGGATTTTTTGCACAGAAATAAAGCTGTGAATAACGCGTTGATGAGGGTGATAGTAAATAGGTGTCAATGTTTCTTCCTCGGCGTTCAGGCCTTTTGATAAGCGACTAATTTACCCATTGGGAAGCTCACCATATAAGCCCGTGACCTTTTTTTGAACATGTGTATGAAATAACAGGTCCGCGGCTCATGCCATGAGCTTTGCGATCTTCATCATCGAGGCACTGTCAATAAATGCCCTCTCCTACCCAGCCAGGGCTCCAAATCACTGATGTTTACCTTTGTATTTTTTGTCACTTATCTGCCCATGGCTTTGACTTCTGGCTCTGCCATGACAAGTTCATATGTGGCCCCACCCGTGGGCCTTTTCACTGTCGCTGGCGATCAACGCTGGCGGCAGATCGACTTTGGGGTCAAGCCCCAAACAACAAAGCGCAGCCGCCGGGAGGTGTTGGCTGCGTGGCTTCAATCGGTCAGGGCCGATGGGGTCTGAAACCACCTCCTTCACAACCCAGGAAAAAAACCATGCAAACGCCCACAATTATTTTGTCGCCCCAAAAGTCTGCCGTCTCCGCCGCC
>CAMDLJ010000303.1 GCA_945901665.1 Bordetella parapertussis
GGCGCACGGCTCATGCTCTCCACACCGCCGGCGATCATCAACTGGGCCTCACCCGCACGAATGGCGCGCGCGGCCGTTCCGATGGCGTCCAAGCCCGAGCCACACAGGCGGTTCACCGTGGCCCCGGGCACCCCCACCGGCAAGCCCGCCAATAAGCTGGCCATGTGGGCCACATTGCGGTTGTCCTCGCCGGCTTGGTTGACGCAACCGAAAATCACATCGGTCACGGCCGCCCAATCGACCTGGGGGTTGCGCGCCATCAGGGCCATCAGAGGAATGGCCGCCAAATCATCGGTGCGCACCGAGGACAAAGCGCCCCCATAGCGACCAAAAGGGGTGCGAATGGCGTCACAGATGAAGGCCTGGTTCATGGCGGTCCTTTTTTCAAAGTTATGCGGTGGCACAAGGCAATGCTTGTGTTGGTGCTGACGTCTGTCAGCTCGGGCTGCAATTATGATTCATGCCTCGCAGCCCCCCAACCGTGGGCTTTGGTTTTCCTACCTGGTCACGCCCATGTTTTCCCCTTCGCAAGACGATGTTCGCCGCTTTTTTTGCCAAGTCTTGCAGCGCTCGCGCTTGGGCGAACCCATGGACGCCTTGCAGACCCTGGCCGCCCAATGGGTGGATGAACACCCAGAGTTCCATGATGTTTTGTCAGACCAAGCCTGGGCGCTGAAGCAAACTTACCCTGTAGAGGCGGGCCATGCGAATCCGTTTTTGCATCTGTCGATGCACTTGTCCATCAGCGAACAATGCTCGATTGACCAACCCCAAGGCATTCAATCAGCGGTGGCGCAACTGGCCGAACGCAAAAACTCCATCCACGACGCACAACACGCGGTGATGGAGTGCTTGGGGGCCATGTTGTGGGAGAGCCAACGCAGTGGTCGCCCGCCCGATGGAGCCGCTTATGTAGAGTCCATCAAAAGATTGAGCAGCCACGATTGAGGGCTTGAAATGCCCTCGCATGATTGACCCTTTTCAGGGCGTAATGGCGGTGATGGGGCAGGCGCAGTTCACCCCAAACTGGAAAACTCAGCGGAACTTGGACTGCGGCACAACGCGCAACTCACCGGGCTGGGTGCTGATGTACTGGGCCAGCTCTTTGAGTTCCGCATTGGTGAACTGCTTGGCAATGCCGCCCATCACGCCATTATTGCGGCCCCAAGTGGCTTGACCCTCGGTCTTGTAAGACTTGAGAGCGACAAACAAATAGTCTTTGTGCTGGCCCGCAATTTTGGGGTAGCTGGGATCAATGGGCTTGTTGAGGTTGGGGCCATGGCAAGAAGCGCAAGCGCCTTTGGCCAACAAATCAGCCACTTTGCCCTTGGCTTCAGCCGCTTTTTCTGGAACGGCGGCAGCGGTGCCGTGTTGCTCGTAATAGGCGGAAATATCAACAATGTCTTGGTCTGTCAAAGACTGGGAAATGCCCTTCATGGTGGGATGCTTGCGCTCGCCGACTTTGTAAGCATTCAATGAAGCGGCAATGTACTTGGCGCCCTGACCTGAAATCATCGGGACCTTGAACACCTCGGGGAAGCTGGCTTGATAGCCCTTGATGCCATGGCAACCAATGCACATGGCTATTTTTGTAGACCCGGCTTGGGCATCCCCCTTGAGCTCTTGGGCCACAGTGGCGGTGGTCACGCAAGCGGCAGCAAAGGCCAGCACAAAAGACAGTTTGGCGTTCATTTTGAAAAGGGAAGAGAGTCGATATGAATGCGGGCGATTATATCGACCCCCTTTGTAAGCTCGGCGTATGCATGCAAACGCCGCCGCTTCAACCCATCAAGCGAAAGCGCGCTTCATGCGCACGATCCAGTCCTGGAAAGCCACCATTTGCTCTTGCATGATCTTCAAGGTGGCCTCATCGGTCAATTTGCCCGCCGCATCAAACTTGGTGTGCGCGTTGTTGATGAATATTTCAGGTTTGACCAAATCCAACACGCCCAGACCCGACAAGCTGCGGCGCACATCGTATTGAACACGAGCGCCGCCCAAGGGGCCCATGGTGGCCGACACAATGGCCACCGGTTTTTGGAAAAACGGTTGCTGGCCAGCCGGAAAACGGGAAATCCAATCGATCATGTTTTTGAGCGGGGCAGAGATGGTCCAGTTGAATTCTGGCGCGGCAATCATCAAGCCGTCGGCGCTGGCCATGACATCACGCAACTTTTGCACACTCTCAGGCATGCCAGCTGCCTGCAAGTCTGCGTTGTACATGGGCAAGTCATGCAAGGGCGCAATTTCCATGCTCATGCCCTCGGGCATCAAGTCCCCCGCAGCATGCAAAGCCGACAAGTTAAAAGACTTGGCGCGCAAACTGCCACAGATGCCCACAATTTTCAGCTTGGTCATGATTGATTCCTTAAAATTAAAATGAGAGGATTCCTTTTTCTTTGGACCCTCTGAACAAAGTCGCTGATTATAGGTGGCGCATTTTCATGCAGGGCTCACCACCCCACAGTGATGCCAGCCTCGCACTCCCCCCTGGCAGACGAACAAATGCATTGGGGAAACCCGCATACTGCTCAATGAGAAGACAATCTGCGCAGCCGCCCCCTCCAATCTGACTTATAAACTACCTCTTTTAGACATTTCACCCTTTTGAGACAGAAACCCATGAAATTCCAAGGCTCCGACAAATACGTCGCCACCCAAGACCTCAAATTGGCGGTCAATGCCGCCATCACCCTCAAGCGCCCCTTGCTGGTCAAGGGCGAGCCTGGGACTGGCAAAACCATGCTGGCCGAAGAGGTGGCCGAGGCTTTGGGGGTGGAGTTGCTGCAATGGCACATCAAATCCACCACCAAAGCCCAGCAAGGTTTGTATGAGTACGACGCGGTCAGCCGCTTGCGCGACAGCCAATTGGGCGATGAGCGGGTCAAAGACATCCACAACTACATCATCAAAGGTGTTTTATGGCAAGCATTCACCGCCGACAAACCGGTGGCGTTGCTCATTGATGAGATTGACAAGGCCGACATCGAGTTCCCCAACGACTTGCTGCGCGAACTCGACCGCATGGAGTTTTACTGTTACGAAACCCGCGAGTTGGTACGCGCTCAAACGCGGCCTTTGGTGTTCATCACCTCGAACAATGAAAAAGAGTTGCCCGACGCCTTTTTGCGGCGCTGCTTTTTCCATTACATCAAGTTCCCCGAACCCGACACCATGAAGCAAATTGTGGCGGTGCACTTCCCCACCCTCAAGCAAGATTTGCTGGCCGTGGCGATGAAAACCTTTTATGACGTTCGCAACCTGCCCGGCTTGAAAAAGAAGCCCAGCACCAGCGAGTTGCTCGACTGGCTCAAGCTGCTGGTGGCCGAGGACATCCCCCTGGAGGCCTTGCAAACCCAAGACAACAAAGTGGCTGTTCCCCCCTTGGTGGGGGCATTGCTAAAAAACGAACAAGATGTGACTTTGTTCGAAAAACTGGTTTTCATGCAAAGCCGCAACCGCTGATCGCACCCCATGAAACAGTTGCTGGCACAAGGTCTTGGAGATGCCGTCGGAT
>CAMDLJ010000304.1 GCA_945901665.1 Bordetella parapertussis
CAGCACCTTGACCACGGCCTTGATGTCAGCCTCGCTGATGCTTTGGCGGCCATAGGGTATGGAATTCGACATCATGATTAACACCTCACTTGTGAAAAAAATGGGCTTGAATTGAATTCATTGATATTCATTTTTCAAACCCTTTCTGGTCAGGCTCACTCAGCCACTGAATGGATTTGGGCTGCACGAACTTCTTCGAAGCAATAAGCAAGCCAAGCGCAACGTCCTGTGGCGCGCTCTTTGCTTGTGTGTTTGCCATGAATCAACCATGGGTCTTTTGATGGCCGTCACCCCATCCTCTTGCGCACAGGTCATGACAGAACCTGGGCTTTGGGCCGCCTGTCAAAACTTGCACACGGATGCAGGGCTGTGGGCCGCCCCGCTGGAAGACGCGGGCTTGGTGGTCACACGGCTCCAAGCGACGCACCCCAGCATCGCCATCAACGGCATCCGCATGGCCAGCCCCTACGCCCCCTGGCGCGATGCCCAATTGGCCTTGCCAGGCTTGCTCAACCACCGGGTGGTGCACTTGTATGGTTGCGCCTTGGGTCATGTGCCCACCCTATTGCTGCAAACTTCTGAATGCATAGAGGTGCTGCATGTTCATATATTGAACGCCAAAGCATTCGAAATTCAACGCGCTCATATGTCGCACACCGACTGGTTGCATGACCCGCGGGTCCAGTTGCGCATGGCCCAGACCAGCGATAAGCCTGATCGCCAGGCAGCGCAGCACATTTCCTTGCCCGATTTGCAGTTGATCGAACCCGGCTTATGGCGTCTGCGCGACCGTCTGCACGCCCACATCAACCAAGGTTTTGTCGACAGCGCCTTCAAAGCCCAGGACCCGCATTTGCAGGCCTTGATGCAAGCCAATGCAGCGCTGTTGCAAGGTGACTTGCCCGTTCATGCTTTGTATGGTCGCCAGGTGCCACAAACAGCACACATCATCGGTTCGGGCCCGAGCTTGGAGCACAACATCGAGCGGCTTCGCCGCAATGTCCATGGCCCGCAAGCGCCTTGGGTGATTGCCGTCGACACCGCCTTTGCAGCTTTGCAAAAAGCAGGCATTCCTGTCCACTGTGTGGTCAGCATTGAAAAAAAGATCCATGCCCGTTGGTTGCCCACCGAGCACAGCAAGGGTGTGGCCTTGGTCTATTCACCGGTGGTGCCCAACGATGTTTTGTTGGCCTGGAAAGGGCCACGCTATGCGTCCTTCACCCAAACGGCATTGCACCGCAGTGCGCCCCACTTCGACGCCAAGGCATGTTTGTTTTGTGGCGGCAGCGTGGTGCACACAGCCACCGATTTGGCCGTTCGCATGGGCTTTGCAGCCATTTGCTTTTGGGGCGTTGATCTGTCCTACCCCGGTGGCAAGACCCATGCGCATTGGCCCAGTGGCGAATTGGGCGGCCACCCCACACGCAGTGGACGTTGGGTGATCGACGGGCTTGGGCAACAAGTGCCCTCTTCGCCCAGTTTTGCCAACTACTTGGTGGAGTTGGAAGACCAAATAGCCCGCCATCCTGAGATTCGATTTTTCAATTCAAGTCAACAAGGTGCTGCCATCGCTGGCGCCCAATACCTATCGGAGTGAACACCATGAGCACCGCCCATCATTTGCATCAATCCTTGATTTCCATGGCCAATGGCTTTCGCAGTGGCCAGCATGTCGCCTTGGGCACTGAGTTGCCCGATCTGCTGACCCAGATCGTGGCGCAAACCGTGAATGTGGCTGAAACCTCACCCCTTCATGTGCACGGCTTGATCGCCCAATGTTTGCAAGCTTTCGAGTTGGGCGACTGGCTGGGCTTGGCGGACACCTTGGAATATGAGGTCGCCACCCTGCCCTTGGACAAATCCGCCTTGGTGGATTGAGCGGCAGAGCGGCTAATCTTTGCCGCTTTGAACTGGATGGCAGCCCAAAAGGCCTGTATCTGTCTGCGTTGAGATGAACAACATGCCCCTCGCACCCCTTGCAATGCCAGTGGCGCATGACTCGTGCCCAATTTCCAGAGCACTGGTTGATGTGTCAAAAACCCATCGAGTATTGATGGCACGCTATTTGCAATGATCAAACTGCTCGTCAATCAACTCGGCCACTGAACGGCCACAGAATGCCATGAAGAAAAATGCGAATGTGTGCGATCAATCGATTCTGATCACCGGCGGTACCGGATCGTTTGGCAGGTCATTTGTCAGAACCGTTTTGGACCATTGCCCCAAAATCAAACGCTTGGTGGTGTACAGCCGCGATGAACTCAAGCAGTACGAAATGGCCCAAGAGTTTCCTGAGTCCAAGTACCCGCAATTGCGCTTTTTCTTGGGCGATGTGCGCGATGCTGCACGTTTGACCCGTGCCTTGGAAGGAATTGACTCTGTGGTGCACGCGGCCGCCTTAAAGCAAGTGCCCGCTGCCGAATACAACCCGTTTGAGTTCATCAAAACAAACATATTGGGTGCGCAAAATCTGATCGACGCCTGCTTGGACAGCCAGGTCAAGCGGGTGGTGGCTTTGTCCACGGACAAAGCTGCGGCCCCCATCAACTTGTACGGCGCCACCAAACTGTGCAGCGACAAATTGTTTGTTGCTGCCAACAACTTCAAGGGTTCTCGTGACCTGCGTTTTTCTGTGGTTCGCTATGGCAATGTCATGGGTTCGCGCGGATCGGTGATCCCCTTCTTTTTGAACAAAGCCAAGGCTGGCGTATTGCCGATCACCGACCCTTTGATGACCCGCTTCAATATTTCATTGGACGAAGGCGTAGAGATGGTTTGCTGGGCGCTGGAGCATGCCCTGGGCGGCGAGATATTGGTGCCCAAGATTCCCTCTTACCGCATCAGCGATGTGGCCGAGGCCATTGGCCCCAACTGCAAGAAAGAAATCATTGGCATTCGCCCCGGTGAGAAGCTGCACGAAGAAATGATCACCAGCAGCGACAGTCCCAACACCTTGGACCTGGGTCAGTACTTTGCCATTTTGGGCAGCGGCACGGTGGCGCAGCGCCAAAAATACATGGCCAAGCTCAAGGCGCATCAAGTGGGCCAAGACTTTTCATACGACTCCTCCAACAACCCCGAATACCTGAGCGTGGCGCAAATCCGCGACTTGATCAAATTGCACATCAACCCCGAGTTTGAACCTGCCTAAAGAACCGACGCCATGAACCCAACCGTTTTTCAGCGCAACATCACGGCTTTGATGGGCAAATGCCCTGATCTGAGCATGGACCGCATCGAAGCCTGCTTGCAACAGCCAAGTCACGCCACCCTGGTCAATCAGCCCAGCAACTTTCCCAACATCCGTTTTGACCACAACGGTCAACCGGTTCATTTGTACGATGGCGTGAATCCGCTGCAAAACATACAAGCCTTGGTTGGCAAACAACTCCAAGGTGGGCCGGTGAGTCATATTTTGACCATTGGATTGGGTTTGGCTCTGCAGCACCATGAGTTGTTGGCGCGCAAAAGTGACGGCGCCAAAGTCTTTATCCTGGAGCCTAACTTGCGCTT
>CAMDLJ010000305.1 GCA_945901665.1 Bordetella parapertussis
GCCCCCGATGGCCACACCCTGCTGCTGACCGACAACTCGTTTGTCATGGCCGCTGGTTTGTACCCGCGCTTGCCCTTTGACCCGCAAAAAGATTTTTCCCAGATCAGCGCCATTGCCGAGTCCCCATCGATCATGATCGCGCGCGCAGATTTGCCCGCTAAAACGGTGGCGCAGTTGGTCGACGCAGCGCGCGCCAAACCAATGGATTTCATGTTCGGTTCTGGCGGCCAAGGCTCATCGGCGCATTTGGCCACCGAGTTGTTTCTGAGTGTGACCGGTACCAAGATGACCCATGTGCCTTACAAGGGCGTGGCCGCGGCCATTGCAGAGGTGATCGCGGGGCGGCTGGACATCACCATCGCCAGTTTGGCCAGCGGCATGCCGCATGTGCGCAGTGGTCGGGTGCAAGGTTTTGGTGTCTCGGGCAAAGAGCGCAGTGCTTTGCTGCCGCAGGTACCTACCTTTGTTGAGCAAGGTTTTGGCGACTACAACATGTCTTATTGGTGGGGCGTGGCTGCACCGGCAGGCACACCGGCTGCGGTGTTGCAACGCCTGAACCAAGAAATCGTCAAGGCCGCCGAGAAGCCCCGCTTGCGCGACTCTTTCATCGCCCAGGGTGCCCGCGCTGTCACCTCCACGCCGGCTGAGCAAACACGCCGAGTGGACGATGAGATCCGGGTCTGGAAGGCCACGATCCAAAAAGCCAACATCAAAGTGGAATGAGCCGATGAAATGCTTCCCCACCCATTCAACCCAGCCGTGGGCTGGCGCCTGGTCCGCTGGCCTGGGTGTTGGGGGCGCCCGTAGCGGTGGCGCAGCCCTGTCACAAGCCCCGCATTGACCCATGAACATCTGCATCATTGGTGCCGGATTGGGCGGGCTGTGCGCGGCCCTGGCCTTGCTGCAAAAAGGTTTTCGCGTCACCGTGCTGGAGCAAGCCTCGGCCTTGGGTGAAATTGGCGCGGGGGTTCAACTCGGGCCCAATGCGGTCGGCGTTTTGTACCGCTTGGGATTGCAATCTGCCTTGGAGCGCGTGACCTGTGAGACCTTGGGCAAGCGGGTTCGTTTGTGGAACACGGGGCAAACCTGGCCCTTGTTTGATTTGGGCACGGTCTCGCGGGAGATGTATGGCTACCCCTACCTCACCGTGCACCGGGCCGATTTGCACCAGGTATTGGTCGATGCCGTGCGGGCCTTGCAAGCCGACGCGCTGGTGCTCAACGCCAAATTGCAAAGCCTGCAGGCGCACAGTGATGGTGTGGAACTGCGCTTGGCCGATGGCCGTATCTGGGAGGCCGATGCGGTGATTGGCGCCGATGGCGTTCACTCCATGGTCAGAGCGGCCTTGTTCGGTGAGGACGCGCCGCGTTACTCTGGCGTGATGGCATGGCGCGGTGTGATCGACGCTTCGAAACTGCCAGCCCACATGCGCGAGCCTTATGGCACCAATTGGGTCGGTCCGGGTTCGCACGTGGTGCAGTACCCCTTGCGCCAAGGGGCGCTGATGAATTTTGTCGGGGCCATCGAAGGCACCCATTGGGCTGTGGAGTCGTGGTCAGAGCGCGGTACCCGCGAAGAATGTTTGGCCGACTTTGCCGGTTGGCACGAAGAGGTGCAGGCCATGATCCGTGCCATTGATGTGCCCTATAAATGGGTACTCAAAGTGCGCGAGCCAATGGACACCTGGAGCCGCGGGCCCGTTACTTTGTTGGGCGATGCGTGTCACCCGACCTTGCCGTTTTTGGCCCAAGGCGCCGCCATGGCGATTGAAGACGGCTACATGCTGGCCCGCGCCCTGGCGCTGTGTCCGACCCAGCCAGCCCTTGCCTTTGCGCGTTACGAGGCGGTGCGCAAAGATCGCACCGCACGCGTGGTCGAGGGCTCTGCCGCCAACACCAAGCGCTTTCACAACCCGGCTTTGGCCCATGCCCAGGGGGCGGCAGAATATGTGGCGCGCGAATGGAGCGAAGAGCGGGTGAAAGAGCGTTACGAGTGGTTGTTCACATATGACATCGATGCCGTGGTCCTTTGATCGCTGGGGTTGCGAGGCGCGCACATGAGTGAAACGGCCGGTAACAGTTTGGAGCGCATGCTGGGTTTGCTGGACTTGTTCTCCATGGACAAGCCCGTGTGGTCGACCGAGGCCATGATGCAAGCCACGGGCAGCACCCGATCCACCTGCTACCGCTACCTCAAAGTCTTGCAAGCCGCTGGGTTTTTAACGCCGGTGGCGCAGGGCGCATACATCTTGGGGCCACGCATCATTGAGCTCGATCGCCAACTGCGCTTGCGCGATCCGATTTACATGGCTGGTGGCCCGCCGATGAAGCAATTGGCCAATCGCTCCGGCCACAGCACCTTGTTGTGCATGCTCTACAGCGACACGGTGATGTGTGTGCGCGAAGAAATCAGCCCCAATGCCCCGGCAGGCTTGTTCAGCCGTGGTCAAAAGCGCCCCTTGTTCCATGGCGCAGCCTCCAAGGTGATCATGGCGCATTTGCCACCGCACCAGTTACGCAACCTGTATGCCAAACAAGCCGCCACGGTGGCCCAGGCCGGTTTGGGTGAGGATTGGCCCAGCTTTCGCCAAGCCATGCGCAGCATTCGCTTGCAAGGCCATTGTGTGACCACGGGCGAGTTTTCACGCGGCATTGTGGGAGTGGCTGCGCCCTTGTTCAACCCATCGGGTCATGTGTTGGGCAGCCTGGGGCTGGCCGCGCAAAAAAAGTATCTGCCCGCATCCGACATCCCCGCCATGGCCAAGTTGGTGATGAAGGCGGCCAAAGCGACCAATGAGCGCATGGGTGCGCAAGGGTTGGGCTTGTCCTTGCGCGCCCGCGCCGTGGGCTGAGTGGGCGCGCTCAGGCGCGCTCGGTCACGGTGGTGATGACGATGAACACCAACTGCCCATGGCCGGTGTTGTGCAAGCCATGTGGCAAATGCGGTGGGATAAAGGCAAATTGGTTCGGTCGCACCACCTTCTTTTCAGCGCCCAATTCGAGCACGCCTTCGCCTTCTAAAAAGAAATAAATTTGCTCTTTGTTCGGATGCACATGGGTGTGTACATAAGCCTTGGGAGCGTAGGTGGAGACGCGAAAATCCAAAAATTTCGCGCCAGGTGTGGTGGCCGCGCTGACCAAAATTTTGGACAAGGCGCCGTCATGGTGGCCGGGCGACTGCTCCCATAAAAATTCGGCCAGTTCGCGCACCGATGTGTGCGCGGGTGTGGGTGGCGTGGTGATCATGGGGCTCAGTCTGCGGCTTCGAATTTCACTTGCTCGGCCAAGCGAGACCACTTGTTGACTTCAGAGCGAAAGTAGGTGTCGAGCATGCTGGGCGGCCCGCCCATAATGTCGGCGCCCAGCGATTTGAAGCGCGCCACCACATCGGGGTGCTTGAGGGTTTGGTTGATCGCTGCATTGAGCTTTTCAATGATGGGTGCGGGCGTGCCCACCGGGGCAAAAATGCCCACCCATTCGGCCACATTGAAATTGGGGT
>CAMDLJ010000306.1 GCA_945901665.1 Bordetella parapertussis
AGCTCGGCGTCTTGCATTTTTTGGCCAAATGCACCGTTGTCTGGAAAGCGGTGCATCAGGTTGGTTAGCCACCACGAAAACCGCTCTGCGCGCCAAATGCGGGCCAGGCAGCGATCTGAATAGGCGTCGATGCCCGCGTCGCTGCGCTCTGCGTAATGCTCGATCAAAGCGGCGCTCAAGTACTTCACATCCGAGGCCGCCAGGTTCAAACCCTTGGCACCGGTGGGTGGCACGATGTGCGATGCGTCTCCGGCCAAGAACATGCGGCCAAAGCGCATGGGCTCGGCCACATAGCTGCGCAACGGGGCAATGCTTTTCTCAATCGACGGGCCGGTGATGATTTGCTCGGCCAGGGCTGGGTCCAGGCGGCGGCGAATCGCGTCCCAAAAGCGCTCGTCGCTCCAGTCGCTGACCTGGTCGCTCAAGGGGCATTGCACGTAATAACGGCTGCGGGTCAGGCTGCGCATGCTGCACAAGGCAAAGCCCTCTTCACTGTTGGCATACACAATGGCGTGCGGCGAGACCGGTGGTACATCGGCCAGGATGCCCAGCCAACCAAAGGGGTAAACGCGTTCAAATTCGTGCAAGCTGCCAGCCGGCACACTGGCGCGGCAGACACCGTGAAACCCATCGCAACCGGCAATGAAGTCGGCGTCAATGCGCTTGGTTTCGCCCTGGTGTTGGCACAGCACATAGGGGTGGGGCCCATCAAAGCCATTCACGCTGACATCTTCAGCGCTGTACCAGGTGGTCAAACCCGCCGCATGGCGGGCGTTCATCAGGTCGCGGGTCACTTCGGTTTGGCCATAGGCGGTGACGGACTTGCCACCGGTCAAGCCGGTGATGTCAATGGCATGGCGTTGGTTTTGAAACACCAATTCAATGGCATGGTGGGGTGTGCCGGCTTGGGTCACGGTGGCCCCGACACCGGCTTCGTGCAGCAAATCGAGCGTGACCTGCTCCAAGATGCCAGCGCGGATGCGGCCCAGCACATAGTCGCCGCTTTGGCGTTCCACAATGATGTTGTCAATGCCCGCTTTGTGCAGCAGCGCCCCCAACAACAAGCCCGATGGGCCTGCGCCCACGATGACCACTTGGGTGCGCACAGTGTTTGTCATGGAAAGTTCAGTCCAAATGAAAAAAGGATCGGCAAATCAATGATTAATGATTTTGGCCAAGAAATCTTTGGTGCGTTCATGTTGGGGATGATCAAAGAAGGCTTGCGGCGTGTTTTGCTCCACGATTTGACCTTGGTCCATGAAGATCACCCGATCGGCCACCGCTTTGGCAAAGCCCATTTCATGGGTCACGCACAGCATGGTGATGCCTTGCTCGGCCAACTCGACCATTACGTCTAAGACCTCTTTGATCATTTCCGGGTCCAGCGCCGATGTGGGCTCGTCAAACAACATGACCTGGGGCGTCAAACACAGCGCTCGGGCAATGGCCACCCGCTGTTGTTGCCCGCCAGAGAGCTGCAAAGGATATTTGTGCGCTTGCTCGGCAATGCGCACCCGCTCGAGTTGCTGCATGGCGCGCTCGGTGGCGTCATCGACCGAGAGCTTGCTCACTTGGATGGGTGCCAGGGTGAGGTTTTCCAGCACAGTCAGGTGCGGAAATAAGTTGAACTGTTGAAACACCATGCCCACTTGCTTGCGCACCTGATCGATGGCGCGCAAATCTTCGCCCAGCTCTATGCCGGCCACGGTGATGCGACCTTGTTGGTGTTCTTCCAGGCGGTTGATGCAACGGATCAGGGTGGATTTGCCAGAGCCCGATGGGCCACAAATGACAATGCGCTCGCCTTTTCGGACTTGCAAATCTATGTCGCGCAGCACATGAAACTGGCCAAACCATTTATTGACTTTTTCGAAGGAGACGATGGCCTCTGAGCTCATGGTGATGGGGTCCTTGGTGGCAGAGTGTTCAGCGGGCTTGGCTGCGTTGCAGCTGGTGTTCTACCCACAAGCTGTAACGTGACATGGCAAAACAAAAGGCGAAATAAATCAGGGTGATGAACAGATAGCCTTCAATTTTGAACGGGCGCCACAGGGGGTCGCCACTCAGGGCCAAGCCCAAAGCGCCAGAGAGTTCATACAAGCTGACGATGGTGACCAAGGACGTGTCTTTGAAAATGGCGATGAAGTTGTTCATGATGCCCGGCACCACATGGGCCAGCGCCTGGGGCAAGATGATGATGCGTTGGGTTTTCCAGTAACCCAAACCCAAACTGGCTGCCGCCTCGTATTGGCCTCGGGGTATGGCTTGCAGACCGCCGCGAACAATCTCAGCGGTGTAGGCCGCAGAAAACAAGGTGATGCCCACCAATACACGCAACAACACATCGGGCGTGGTGCCGGCGGGCATGAGCAGCGGAAACATAAAGCTGGCCATGAACAGCACCGAAATCAAGGGCACGCCCCGCACCAACTCCACGTAAGTCACACAAATGGTTTTGATGGCCGGCAAATCACTGCGCCGACCCAGCGCGACCAACACGGCCAGTGGAAAGGCCAGGGCGATGGACAGTGACGACAACATCAATGTCAAAGGCAACCCGCCCCACTGATCGGTGGGCACAGGGCTCAGCCCCAGAGAAACACCAAACAAGCGCCCACCCATCAAACCAAAAAAGGCCAGCCAGACAAGCACCCAAGCCCACAGCAAGCCCATGCGCCAAAAAGCCCGCATGCAGCTGACCACCAACAAAGACACCAACAAGACACATGCCAGCAATGGGCGCCATTGTTCGGCAAAGGGATAGCGACCAAAAATGATGATTCGGTATTTTTCGCTCACCACGCCCCAGCAAGCGCCAATGCCACGGATGGATTGGCATGCATCGGCATCGGGCTTGAACTGTGCATGCCACAGCGCCCATGACCACAACTGCGGCAGCAGCCACAAGCCCAGCAGCAACAGGGACACCGTGGTCACCGCGTTGGTGCGGTTGGCAAACAGGTTTTGGCGCAGCCACAAGCGCCAAGAGGTGTGGCTCACCGGCGGTGTGCGGGGGGCAATGTTGTGCAGCGAGATGGCCATGTTCAACGCTCTCGGATGGCCATGCGTTGGTTGAAGGCGTTCATCAGCGCCGAGGTGCCCAAAGACAGGCACAAATACACCGCCATGATCAGGGCAATGCACTCCACCGCCCGACCCGTTTGGTTCAGGGCGGTGTTGGAGATGCTGACCAAATCGGGGTAGCCAATGGCCACCGCCAAAGAGGAGTTTTTGGTCAGGTTCAGGTACTGGTTGGTCAGGGGCGGAATGATGACCCGCATGGCCTGGGGCAACAGCACTTGGCGGGTGGTTTGCCAATTGGACAAACCAATGCTTTTCGCCGCCTCCAGTTGACCGCGTGGCACCGACACAATGCCGGCGCGCACCACTTCGGCCACAAAGGCCGAGGTGTAAAAACTCAGGCCCAGGGTGATGGCCAAAAATTCCGGGGTCAGGCTGATGCCTTCGTTGATCTCACCATCCAGCCACA
>CAMDLJ010000307.1 GCA_945901665.1 Bordetella parapertussis
CAGGCTTGGCAAAAAAACCAGCTGCACGGGCCACATCGGCGGGCTCGCCCAGCCGTCGCACCGGCAAGGAAGCTGCCAATTGCCGCTCTTTGTCGCTGCCCGCAGGCACCACATCGTGGAACATGGCGGTGCTGCGGATCGGCCCGGGCGCAATCACATTCACGGTGATGCCCTGTGGGCCCAGTTCTAAAGCCCAGGTGCGGGCCATGCCCATCAAGCCGGCCTTGGTGGCCGAATAGACACTGCGGGTGGCCAAGCCCACCGCGGCGCGCGACGACAACAGCACCACCCGGCCAAATTGTTGGGCCTGCATGGTGGGCAAGGCGGCTTGCACCATTTGAATGGCGCAGGCCAGGTGCAACTGGGTCAAGTCGTCCAAGTCGTTCAAACGCACATCGGGCAACAAAGCAGCGCGGATCAAGCCCGCGTTGTGCACCACCGTGTTGATCGGCCAAACCTGCACCACCTCTTGCAGCGCCTGCGCCGTGGCTTGGCGATCCAGCAAATCGACCCGCACGGCATGCAACTTTGGGCTTTGCCAAGTCGGTGCTTGAATGTCCAAGGACACCACCTCGCAGCCTTGCGCCAACAGTTGTTCGCACACAGCGCGGCCAATGCCGGCACTGCCGCCACTGACCAAGGCCACTTGGCGCACGCCCGTTGCAGAGGCGTTGCTCAAGCAGCGTGCTCCACCAAGGCCAAAACGCGCAAGGGGCTGCCACTGCCTTTTTGAATCTTCAGCGGTGGGCTCAAAATCAGGGCGCCCGTGGGCGGCAATTGGTCCAAATTGGCCAGGCACTGCAAACCATAGCGGCCCGCGCCGTGCATGTAGTAATGGCACGGATAGGGTGGGCGCAGGTGATAGCCCTGGCCGGCATCGGTGCCAATCGCCTCGGACCCAAAACCCAAGACATCGCGCTGATCGACCAAGAACCGCACCGCCTCGGTGCTGGGTCCGGGGGTGTGCTGGCCGGTTTCGTCAAAATTTTGGTAGGCCTCGGGGTCGCTGCGCTGTGACCAGTCGGTGCGCATCAGCAACCAAGCACCGGCGGGGATGCGGCCATGCTGGGCCTCAAACGCCAGCAAGTCGTCCACCGTCAACAGGTAGTCGGGGTTTTGAGCCACTTGGGCCGAGCAATCGACCACGCAAGCCGGGGCCACGAAATGCTGAACCGGAATGGTGTCGACTGCATTGTTGGGCAGATCGCGCCCAGATATCCAATGGATGGGCGCATCAAAATGGGTGCCGGTGTGCTCGCCACAGGAAAAATTGTTCCAGTACCAACCGGGGCCGCGGGCATCGTAGTTCGACGCCTCTTCGATGCGAAACGGCCAGCACTGGCCCATCTCGGGGGGCAATGCAATTTGCGGAAAGTCGGGCGTGAGGGTTTGGGTCAGGTCAATGACCTCAATGCGCCGCGTGCGCATGGCCTCGACCAGGGCGCTCAGCAAAGGGGCTGTGGTGGCCATGCTCATGTGCCCCCTGCCGCGATTTCTCGCTCCAACACCTTGGGGTTTTCGCGCCAGCGCTGCAACCACTCTTGGGCCACGTCACCGGGGTAGACGTCTTCCGTGCCATCGCGCAAGGCTTTGACAACGGCGCTGGCCAAACCATCTGGGGCGATTTTGGGGGGCGGCATGTTTTGGTTCCATTCATCGTCAATGGGGCCAGGAAACACATTGATGACACGAATGCCGGCGGGTCGCATCTCGGCGCGCAAGCATTGCGACAACGAATAGGCTGCGGCCTTGGAAGCCGAGTAGGTGCCGTGTGAAGGAAAGTTGGACAAGGCATAGATTGACAACAAGTTCACCCAGGCGCAGGCGTGGGTCACGCCATCGGCGGCGCGCCCTTGCAAAGCCGGCCCCAAGGCCTGGGACAAGCGCAACAAGCCCAGGTAATTGATCTCCATTTCCATGCGCGCCACATCGGTACCGGTGCGGTTGCCAATGCCGTGGCTGCGGTGCACCTCGGCATTGTTGATCACGATGTCGACCTTGCCACCGATCTCACCGGCCAAGGTGATAACGGAACGCTCATTGCTCAGGTCCAGCGGCAGCATGGTCACTTGTGGGATCGCGGCAAGTTCAGACAAACCGGGCAACTTTTTCCAGGGCTCGGCATGGCCCACCCACACGATGTCGGCCCCCGCCTTGACCAAGGCGCGCACCAAAGCCTGGCCAACCGGGGTTTTACCGTCGGTGACCAGGGCCTTGCGGAACTTGGGGTCGCTGCCCATTTCGCGCAGCATTTTGTCGTCGGCCATGTGTTCGCTCTCTTTCTCAGGGAAACCTATCAAAACCGCTTGCCCCGCCCGGTCCAAGCGTGCACCCACGCGCAAGCGGCATGGGGCCTCGCCCACCTCGCTGTGCAAGTGCACCATCACCGATGGCCCGGCATCCAAGGCCACCATGCCCAATCGCCACGGCAAGCGCTCGCGAAAAAACAAGTCATTGCTGTGGTGCAAGGTGGTGCTGGCCAGCAACTGACCCCCACCGCTTTGGGCGCGCCACTTCAGGCGTGGTGACACGCAGTGCACACAGGCCTCGCGCGGCGGGTACTGAACACTGTCGCAGTCTTGGCACACCTGCAACTCAAAGCGGCCTTCGGCGGCGGCGGCGGTCAGCCCCAGGGCCACCCGGCTGCGCGCCGACGGCGGCAAGTTCATTTGCGGGGTGCGCAAAATCGGGTTTTTGCGCGCTGGGCGCATCAGCGGCATGCTCATGCGGGACGCCCCAATAGCACCGCACCGGTGCACAAACAGCGGTCATAGGTGACCATGCCAAAACCCGACACCAAGCCCAGTTGCGCGTTGTTCACCTGGCGCTCACCGGCCAGGTCACACAGCTGGCGCAAAGCCTCGACCATGCCAATGAAACCGCCCGCCGCACCGGCCTGGCCCACCGACAGTTGCCCGCCGCTGGTGTTGTTGGGAAAACTGCCATCGTGGGTCAAGCTGTGGTCGCGCACAAACTGCGGGCCTTCGCCCTTGGCACAAAAACCCAGGTCTTCAAATTGCATCATCACGATCACCGGGTAGTCGTCATAGGTTTGCACAAAATCAATTTGCGCCGGGGAGGCGTCGGCTTGGGCATATAAATCTTGCAAATCGCGGCGCCAACCGCCTTGCACCATGATGGGGTCACTGGCAAAGGCATTGTGCCGTTCAATCGCGCCGCGCATGACCGCGTGTGGCAAGCCCAAATCCTGCGCCCGCTTTTCGCTCATGACCAAAAATGCGTCTGCCCCGGCACAGGGCATGACGCAATCAAACAGGTGAATCGGGTCGGAGATGGGCCGCCCCGCCATGTACTCGTCCAGGCTCAAGGCTTTTTTGAACAAGGCATTGGGGTTTTTCAAGGCATTGCTGCGCTGGGCCACGGCGATGCGGCCAAAGTCTTCGCGCTGGGCACCATAGGTGCGCATGTAGTTGGCGGTGATGAAGGCAAACACCGAGTTGGGACCCCCGGAACC
>CAMDLJ010000308.1 GCA_945901665.1 Bordetella parapertussis
AACGGCCGGGGCGCCCATGGCCGCCCTGGTGTCGTCACTGATAAAGGGGGATGGCGCTTCTTCAATGACCTTTTGATGCCGACGTTGGATAGAGCATTCGCGTTCATTCAGAAAAATAACGTGCCCGTGTGCGTCGCCCAGCACTTGAATTTCAATGTGCCTGGGCTCTTCCACAAACTTTTCAATGAACACGCGGTCATCACCGAAACTGTTGCGGGCCTCATTGCGACAAGAGGTAAATCCTTCATGGGTTTCTTTGTCGTTGAAGGCCACACGCAAGCCCTTGCCCCCACCGCCGGCTGAAGCTTTGATCATCACCGGGTATCCGATAGATAGGGCAATTTTGACCGCTTCTTGGGGGCTTTCAATCGCTTCGTTGTGCCCAGGAATGGTATTGACCTGGGCTTTTTGCGCCAGTTTTTTAGATGCGATTTTGTCGCCCATGGCGGCGATGGCATGGTGCTTGGGTCCGATAAAAACCAAGCCTTCTTCTTCACACCGTTTGGCGAATGATTCGTTCTCACTCAAAAACCCATACCCTGGGTGAATGGCTTGCGCGCCAGTTGATTTGGCGGCCGCGATGATTTTTTCGGCGACCAAGTAAGACTCGCGCGAGGCCGCAGGCCCAATCAAAACCGACTCATCGGCCAATTGAACATGTCGCGACAACTTGTCAGCCTCTGAATAAACCGCCACAGTCTGTATGCCCATTTTTTTAGCGGTAGCCATCACGCGGCAGGCAATTTCGCCACGGTTGGCGATCAAAATTTTGTTAAACATATGGGATATCCTGGTCTCACAAAGGGATGTTGCCATGCTTGCGCCATGGGTTTTCAATGCTTTTTTCTTTCAGCATCACCAAGGATCTGCAAATGCGCTTGCGCGTTTCGTGGGGTTGAATGACATCATCAATAAAGCCCCTGGCTCCCGCCACAAATGGATTGGCAAATCGGGCTTTGTACTCGGCCTCGCGCATTGCCAATTTGGCCGGATCGCCTTTGTCCTCGCGAAAAATGATTTCCACGGCTCCTTTGGCACCCATCACGGCAATTTCAGCATTGGGCCATGCAAAATTAACGTCGCCGCGCAAATGCTTGGATGACATCACATCATATGCGCCACCATAGGCCTTGCGGGTAATGACCGTGACTTTTGGCACAGTGCATTCCGCATAGGCATACAGCAACTTGGCACCATGCTTGATGATGCCGCCATACTCTTGGCTGGTCCCCGGCATGAAGCCAGGCACATCCACAAAGGTCAAGACAGGTATGTTGAAGGCATCACAAAATCGAACAAAACGAGCGGCTTTGATGGCGCTTTTGATGTCCAAACACCCGGCCAGTACCAGGGGTTGATTGGCCACGATCCCCACAGTCTGGCCATCCATTCGGGCAAAGCCAATCAATATGTTTTTGGCGTAGTCAGGTTGCAACTCAAAAAAATCACCGTCATCCACCGTCTTGAGCAACAACTCTTTCATGTCGTAAGGCTTGTTGGGGTTATCCGGCACCAAGGTGTCTAAGCTGAAATCCATGCGATCGGTGGGGTCCCCACTTTTGCGCACAGGAGCTTTGTCTTTGTTGTTCAAGGGCAAGTAGTTATAAAGCCTCCTGAGCATCAGCAAGGCTTCCACATCGTTGTTGAAGGCCATGTCGGCAACACCGCTCTTGGTGGTGTGGGTCACCGCGCCACCCAATTCTTCAGCACTGACTTCTTCGTGGGTCACCGTTTTGACCACCTCTGGGCCGGTCACAAACATGTATGAACTGTCCTTGACCATGAAGATAAAGTCGGTCAACGCCGGCGAATACACCGCACCACCCGCCGATGGCCCCATGATGAGGCTGATTTGTGGCACCACGCCACTGGCCATCACATTGCGCTGAAACACGTCTGCATATCCGCCCAATGAAGCCACACCCTCTTGGATACGGGCCCCACCAGAATCGTTCAAGCCAATGACGGGCGCACCCACCTTCATCGCTTGGTCCATGATCTTGCAAATTTTCTCGGCATGGGTTTCGGACAAGGCGCCGCCATAGACCGTGAAATCCTGGCTGAACACAAACACCAAACGCCCATTGATCATGCCGTAGCCGGTGACCACACCATCCCCTGGGATTTTGTTATCGGCCATGCCAAAGTCGACACAGCGATGCTCGACAAACATGTCCCACTCCTCAAAGGTGCCCTCGTCCAGCAAAATTTCCAAGCGCTCGCGCGCCGTCAACTTTCCCTTCGCATGTTGGGCCTGAATGCGCTTGACACCGCCGCCTTGGCGCGCCGCACTGCGCTTGAGCTCAAGCTGTTCATTGATGTCCTGCATTGATTTCTCCTGATGAATTGGGATGATGTCGGCTCGCTTGCAAAAGTCTGCGCGCAGCTGTAGATGGCGCCAATCGGCCCGACAGAACCATTGCGGTGAGTTCTGGGTATAAGTTTTTGACCATGGGGTTTTCTTTGAACGCGGATTGCAAACCCGCTTGAATGCGCTCGTTCATCCAGGTCAATGCTTGGTTTTGTCTTCGTTGGGTGAACAAACCATTGGCCTTTTGAATCTGTTGATGTTGCAGCACATGGCCCCAAAAGTCCTCAATTCCCGAGCCTTTTAAGGCACTGAGCAGCATCACGGGGGGCTGCCATGGGGCGGCATCACTTGGCATGCGCGGCTGCGTGGCAAACAAGCGCAGCGCACTGCTGATGTGGGCTTGTGCACGGGTGGCCGCTTGTGGATCGAGATCGGTTTTGTTGATCAACACCAGGTCCGCCAACTCCATGATTCCCTTTTTGATGGCTTGCAAATCGTCACCCGCATTGGGCAATTGCATCACGGCAAACAAATCCGTCATGCCCGCTACAGCGGTTTCACTTTGACCCACACCCACGGTTTCAACGATCACCACATCGTATCCAGCGGCCTCGCACACCAAAATACATTCACGCGTTTTTTCCGCCACGCCACCCAAGTTGCCGCTGCTGGGGCTGGGCCGAATAAATGCACTTGGATGTACCGACAAGTGCTCCATCCTGGTTTTATCGCCCAAGATCGATCCACCCGATACAGAAGAGGATGGATCAATCGCCAACACAGCCACCCGATGCCCTTGTCCGATCAAAAACAATCCCAAGGCTTCAATGAATGTGCTTTTACCCACGCCGGGCACACCACTCAAGCCCAGCCGAAAAGCCCGGCCCGCATGGGGCAGCATGGCCGTGAGCAAGTCATCAGCCCATGTTCGATGATCCGCTCGGGTCGATTCCAGCAAGGTGATGGCTTTGGCCATGCTGCGGCGCTGAACAACCGCATCCCCCTGCAGCAGGCCCGTCAAAATGGCCTTGGGATGTGGGTCTAATTCCTGTGGGCTCATGGCTGGCGCACCGATGGAGCAAAACCAATGCAAACCATCAATGGGATGCCAGGGCCTGTTGGATGTGCGTCAAAACACCCCGCGCACTCACGGG
>CAMDLJ010000309.1 GCA_945901665.1 Bordetella parapertussis
CAAGACCACGAAGGCTGGCTCACCATGCAAGCCAGCGCGGAGTTGGCATGACCCGCCCGCTGGACCACATCACCGTGGTGTCGCTCGAGCACGCGATTGCCGCGCCCCTGTGCACCCGCCACTTGGCCGATTTGGGCGCCCGCGTCATCAAGGTCGAACGCCCCGGTGCAGGCGACTTTGCCCGCGACTACGACCGCCGCGCCAGGGGCTTGGCCTCGCATTTCGTGTGGGTCAATCGGTCCAAAGAAAGCCTGGCACTCGATTTAAAGCAGCCCGAAGCCTTGGCCGCCCTCAAAGCTTTGATTGCCCGCGCCGATGTGGTGGTGCAAAACCTGGCCCCCGGGGCCACCACCCGCATGGGCTTGGATGCGGCCACATTGCGCGCCCAACATCCGCGCCTGATCGTTTGCGACATTTCGGGCTACGGCCAAGACGGGCCCTACCGCGACAAAAAAGCCTATGACTTGCTGATTCAAAGCGAGGCGGGTTATTTGGGCATCACCGGCACACCCGAAACGCCGTCTAAATCAGGCAACTCGATTGCCGATATTGCCGCTGGCATGTATGCCTACAGCAACATCTTGGCGGCCATCATCCAGCGCGACAAAACTGGCGAAGGCGCGCACATTGATGTGTCCATGCTCGAGGCCTTGACCGAGTGGATGGGGTTTCCCATGTACTACGCCATGGACGGTGCTGCGCCGCCCCCACGCACCGGCTCGGCCCACGCCACCATCTACCCCTATGGCCCATTCCCTGTGGGTGAGGGTCCGGCGGTGATGCTGGGCATTCAAAACGAGCGCGAGTGGCAGTCGTTTTGCACCCATGTGCTGTTGCAGCCCGACACGGCCCAAGACCCGCGTTTCAACTCGGGGGTGCAGCGCAACGCCAACCGACAAGCCCTGGCCGCTGAGATCGATGCGGTTTTCTCCACGCTCAGCGCCGACCAAGTGATTGAACGGCTGGATGTGGCCCAAATTGCCAATGCGCGCGTAAACAGTTTGGCCGATGTGTGGGCCCATCCGCAGTTGCAAGCGCGGGGGCGTTGGCGGGATGTGGGCTCCAGTGCAGGCCCCTTGCCGGCCTTGCTGCCGCCGGGGCGCAACACTGCTTACGACTACCGCATGGACCCCATCCCCCAGGTGGGCGAGCACACCCAGGCCATTTTGGACGAGCTGGGTTTGGGCCCTGTGTGAAAGAACCCCATGGCCGATCTGAAACTGACCCCTCATTTCCACGACGCGCAGCGCCCGTCCAGCGCCGACCCCAGCGTGAGCGATGATTTTTACGAAGCACTGCTGGACACCCACCTGGGCCTGAGCGAATCGCAAAGTGCTTTGCTCAACGCGAAATTGATTTTGGTGCTGGCCAACCACATAGGCGACTTGGATGTGTTGCGCCAAGCCATGGCCGTGGCCCGCGCCGACATCGAGCCTTCAGCCCCCTGAGGGTGGCTTGGCACCGGCGCTCAAGTCGGTGCCGGTTTGCTGCTCCATCCAGCGCACCACCTCACTCACACTGGCTTGGGGGGCAGCGTTTTCCAGGGCTTTTTGCCACAGGGTTTGGGCCACTGCCCACACGGGTGCCGGGGTATGGGTTTGCTGGGCCAATGTGGCGGCAATACCCATGTCCTTGACCATCAATTCCAATTTGAACGGGTCATCAAAAGCGCGGTTGAACACCCGTTGGTGGAAATGCGTTTGCGCCACCCAACTGCCGCCGGTGGAAGCGTTGAGCACATCCACCATCACAGCAGGGTCCAGACCATAGCGCTGCCCGGCCAGCAAGCCTTCGGTGGTGTTCATCAAGGTGATGGCAGTGATGCAGTTGTTGATGGCCTTCATGGCGTGGCCGCATCCCACCGCGCCCAAGTGGAAGATGGTTTTGCCCATCAATTCCAAGAGCGGGCGCACGCGGGCCAAATCAGGTTCTGCACCACCGACCATGAAAACCAACTCTGCCGCCTGGGCACCCCATTGGGCACCGGAGACGGGGGCGTCGATCATGCCAATGCCGCGTTCGGCCAAGGCGGCAGCGGTTTGGCGCGTCAGCCACGGCTCGCACGACGAGGTGTCGACCAGCAAACTACCGCGCTTGAGCCCATTGATCAGGCCAAAACCGGGCTTGTCTGTACCCAAGGCCACGGCTTGCACCACTTGGCCATGGGGCAGCATGGTGAACACGATGTCGCTGTGGGCCCCCACAGCGCGGGGGTCTTCCAAGGCCACGGCGTTGGCGCCGATGGCGTTGGCCAAATCCATGGCCACATCGGCTTGCGCGTCATGCAGCCACAAATGATGGCCGGCTTGGGCCAGATGGGTGGCCATGGGCGTGCCCATCACCCCCAGGCCAATGAATCCAATGTGTTGAGGGGCCATGAAACTTTGCGTGGACAAAATGCGCTCAAACGGGCGCAGGCGTTTTGGGGCGGTAGGCGCAGTGGGAAGCCACCGCGCATTGCCAGCACAGCGGTTTACGCGCTTGGCAGACATAGCGACCGAGCAATATCAGCCAATGGTGGGCGTCCACCAAATAAGCGGGTGGGATGCGATGCAGCAAACCCATCTCCACCTCATAAGGCGTTTTGCCCGGCGCCAAACCGGTGCGGTTACCCACCCTGAAAATATGCGTGTCCACCGCCATGGTCGGCTGGCCAAAGGCCACATTCAGCACCACATTGGCGGTTTTGCGGCCCACGCCGGGCAGGGCTTCCAAGGCGGCCCTGTCATTGGGCACCTCACCACCATGTTCGCGCAGCAATATCTCGCAGGTTTGCAGCAGGTGCCGGGCTTTGCTGTGGTACAGACCTATGGTGCGGATGTGTGCCTCCAAACCGTCCAGGCCCAAAGCCAAAATGCGCGCCGGGGTGTTTGCCACGGCAAACAAGCGCCGGGTGGCTTTGTTCACCCCCACATCGGTGGCTTGGGCGCTGAGCAACACAGCGGTGAGCAGCTCGAACACGCTCGTATACTCCAGCTCCGTGTTGGGCTGGGGATTGGCCGCTTTCAAAGTGGCAAAAAAAGGCTCGATTTGGTTTTTTTTCATGGCTTTAATTGGGGTCAGATTCCAATTAATTTTCTTTGGTGAATTCTCCCATGCAATTTGCACAACGCTTGAACAACGTTGAAACCTCCGCGATCCGTGAGCTGTTCAAGCTGCTGGGCAAGCCCGGCATCATCAGTTTTGCGGGCGGCTTTCCTGACAGCGCGATGTTTGACGTCGAGGGCATCCAAAAAGCCAGCGAACATGTTTTGGCCCACGAGCCCGGACCTGCCTTGCAATATGGCGCGACCGAAGGCTACCCGGCGCTGCGCGAGCAGTTGAGCCAATTCATGGCCAGCAAAGGCGTGGCGGGGCTGAGCCCTGATGGCTTGATCGTCACCACCGGCAGCCAACAGGCGCTGGACCTGATTGGCAAAACCATGCTCGACCCGCAAGACACGGTGATCGTCGAGGC
>CAMDLJ010000310.1 GCA_945901665.1 Bordetella parapertussis
AGTCGGCCCCGGCAGTCATGCTGCGGATGCCCATGACGATGGGGTACATGCGTTCTTCGGTGCTCATGAGCAATGGCCAAAGGTATTGGTTCCAGCCGTATATGAACTGGATCACAAACAAAGCCGCGATGCTGGTGCGCGATAAGGGCAGCAGCACATCCCAGAAAAAGCGCATGGGCGAGGCGCCGTCCATCTTGGCCGCTTCGGTCAGCTCATCAGGCACAGTCATGAAAAACTGCCTGAACAAAAACGTGGCCGTTGCCGAGGCGATGAGCGGGATGGTCAAACCCGCAAAACTGTTGATCATCCCGAAGTCGGCGACCACTTTGTAGGTGGGCACAATCCGCACCTCGACCGGCAGCATCAAGGTGATGAAGATGCCCCAGAACACCGTTTTGCGAAACGGGAAATTGAAATAAACAATGGCAAATGCACTGAGCAAGGAGATGACGATTTTGCCAAATGCAATACTCAAAGCTGTGACCAAGCTGACCCACATCATCCGCGCCACAGGCACCTGGCTGGTCACGCCGGGGCCCTCTCCAAGCAAGATGGTGCGGTAGTTGTGGACGGCTTCTTGGCCAAACCAGAGGGGAATGGGAGACTGCGCCATCTCTTGGGCTGAATGGGTCGATCCGACCAAGGCCAGGTAGATGGGGAATACGATGACCAAGACGCCCAAAACCAGCAGGCTGTGAGAGATGAAGTCCAAAAAGCGGTGACGTTCAACCATGTCAGTAATTCACTTTGCGCTCAACATAGCGAAACTGCAGCACTGTCAGGCCAATCACAATCGTCATCAACACCACCGACTGCGCGGCCGAGCCACCGAGGTCCATGGCTTTGAAGCCGTCAAAGTACACTTTGTAAACCAAGATGGCGGTGTCCTTGCCCGGCCCGCCTTGGGTGGTGGCATCGACAATGCCAAAGGTCTCAAAAAAGGCGTAAACGGTGTTGACCACCAGCAAAAAAAACGTCGTGGGCGTCAGCAAAGGCAGCTGCACCGTCCAAAAGCGCTGCCAAACGCTGGCACCATCGATGGCCGCAGCTTCAACCAAGGACTTGGGAATGCTTTGAAAGCCCGCCAAAAAGAACAAGAAGTTGTAGGAGATTTGCTTCCAGACCGAGGCGATCACGATCAGTGTCATAGCGTGCGTGCTGTTGAGCAATATGTTCCAGGAGATACCGCACTTGTCGAGAACATAGGCCACCAAGCCAACAGACGGCGAAAATAAAAACAGCCACAGTACGCCCGCCACCACGGGCGCGACCGCGTAGGGCAGGATCAACAGGCTTCGGTACAGCCAAATGCCGCGTACCACGCGATCGGCAAAAAATGCCAGGGCCAATGAGATCGAAATACCCAAGCCCGCCACCAAGACCGAAAACAAGGCCGTGGTTTTGAAAGAAGCCAGGTAGGTGTCATCGCGCCACAAAGCGGCGAAATTGTCCAGACCGCTCCACTGCACCGACATGCCAAAGGCATCGGATTGTTGAAACGACTGCAACAAAGCTTGGCCAGCCGGCCAAAAGAAGAACGCCAAAATGATGAAGCCTTGCGGTGCGATCAGCACCCAAGGCAACCAGTTCGAGCGGAAAATAACTTTTTTATCGCTGCTCAAAATCAATCAAGCCAGCCGACGCGAGCGCCAGCTGGCTTGCCTTTAAAAAGATCTGAACGATCAGGACTTGTTGGCTTTTTCAAACTTCACAAGCAATTCGTTGCCGCGCTTGACGATGCTGTCCAAGGCTTCCTTGGCAGACTTCTTGCCCGCCCAGACTTGTTCGAGTTCTTCGTCTTCAATGGTCCGGATTTGCACATAGTTGCCCAAACGGATGCCGCGTGACTTCTCAGTGGTCTTGCGGATCATCTGGTTGACTGACACGTCAGTACCCGGATTTTGCTTGTAAAAGCCCGACTCTTCAGTGATCTTGAAGGCTTCTATCGTTACAGGCAGGTAGCCGGTGCGCTTGTGGTTGACCGACTGAACGACTGGGTCAGACAGGTAATTGAAGAAAGACGCAACGCCTTTGTTTTCTGCAGGCTTCTTGCCGGCCATAGCCCAGAGGCTGGCGCCACCGATCACGGTGTTCTGAGGCGCACCGGCCACATCGGGGTAGTAAGGCAAGGTGCCGACAGCGAACTTGAACTTGGCGTTTTTGCTGATACCTGCGTAGGCAGCCGACGAGTTGGTGTACATGGCGCACTCACCAGACTCAAATGTGGCACCAGCAGCACCGGCGCGGCCCTTGTAGATGAACAAGCCTTGTTGGGCCATGTTCCCCAAGTTCTCAATGTGGCGCACATGCAAAGGCGAGTTAAGAACCAAGCGGGCGTCCATGCCCTTCATACCGTTGCCTTTGGTGGCCAACTCGGTGTTGTGCCATGTGGAGAAGCTCTCCAACTGGGTCCAACCTTGCCATGCGGTGGTGAAAGGGCACTTGTGGCCACGGGCTTTGAGTTTGGCTGCGGCCCAGGCGACCTCAGGCCAAGTTTGGGGCAGCTTTTCGGTCGAAACGCCGGCTGCCTTGAGGGCATCCACGTTGAACCACATGACGGTGGTCGAGCTGTTGAACGGGAAAGACATCATTTGGCCGTTCGGCGCTGTGTAATAACCAGCAACAGCTGGCACGTAGGACTTGGCATCGAATTTGTAGCCACCGTCGCGCATGATTTGCTCGACCGGAACCACCACCCCTTTGGAGGCCATCATGGTGGCGGTGCCCACTTCAAACACTTGCAAAATGTGCGGCGCATTGCCTGCGCGGAAGGCGGCCACGGCAGCGGTCATGGATTCGTCGTAATTGCCCTTGAAAACAGGCACAATTTTGTAGTCTTTTTGTTTGCCATTGAAGTCTTTGGCGATATCGCCAACCCAGTCGCCCAAGGCGCCGGACATGGAATGCCACCATTGAATTTCGGTCTGGGCCAATGCGGTGTGAGGGGTGAAAAGGGCGCTTGCAGCCAGCGCCAAGGCGGTAAAACTGATCTTCATGGGAAATCCTTTAAGGTTTTAAAAGTCAACCCTGTCAGTCTATGGATCATTTATGACAGTTGTTTGTACAGCGATTGGTGAACCTCAACAACCGGGGTATCCATGAGGCTACCCCCTTGCAGCAGGGCGGACTTTCAAGGCGCTGCGGTAACATCAATGCTCAGGGTGGCTCTCCCTCCTTGGCAGTCTACTTTTCAAGATGAACGCTCTCACTACCCTAGACGAATTTCAGGCCATCGCCGGCAACACTGCCGGGCTTGCGCTGGGCGATGCGGCAGGCCAGGCCCGAATCCGCGAGATTCCTTACAACTACACCTCTTTTTCTGACCGCGAAGTCGTGATTCGACTTCTGGGTGACAGGGCCTGGGCGCTGCTCAACGAACTGCGCGGCGAGCGTCGCACCGGCCGCTCAGCGCGCATGCTCTACGAAGTGCTGGG
>CAMDLJ010000311.1 GCA_945901665.1 Bordetella parapertussis
TCAAAGAAATACTCCACCCGGATGTGGGTGTCACGCACCAAGGCCGTGGCGCTGCCCGCCATGGCCAGCAACAGCATCAATATGCAAGAAATTTCTTCGGTCCAGGCAAACGACTGGTCGGTGAAATAGCGCACCACCACATTGACCAGGGTGATCACCAGCAAAACAGCCAACAAGCCTGCGCCCAGGCGGTCTTCAAGGGATGGGGATGAGGGGGTCATGTTTTGGCTTGACGGCAAAAGCAGCAAAGCTTGAGAGCATAGCGCACCGAACTGGTGCTGGACTGACACAGCCGGGCATCCCAACCCAGGCCGCTACACTTTAAAGACCATCCACCCATGCCCGCCAAAACCTTGGAGCGCACCTTGTCAGACACCCCCAGAGTCCCCTTGTTGGGACAGCTCTACACCCAAATGGCGCGCATCCGCGCCTTTGAAAACGCCGCCGAAATTTTGAGCCAAGGCGGCGTCAGCGCCTACAACAAAACCGCTGACGGCAGCGCCAAGGTGCGCGGCCCGCTGCACCTGTCCACCGGGCAAGAGGCGGTGGCCGTGGGCGTGTGCGCCCATTTGCGCGCCAGCGATTACCTGACCTCCACCCACCGGGGCCACGGCCACACGCTGGCCAAGGGGGCCGACCTCACACGCATGATGGGCGAGTTGTACGGCAAATCCAACGGCTTCAATGGCGGCAAAGGCGGATCCATGCACATCGCGGACTTTTCGGTCGGCATGTTGGGGGCCAATGGCGTGGTGGCGGCGGGTTTGCCGATTGCCACCGGCGCGGCACATGCGCAAAAACTGCTGGGGCGCGACGACATCACGGTGTGCTTTTTTGGCGATGGGGCCATCAACCGGGGGCCCTTTTTAGAGTCGCTCAATTGGGCCCAGGTGCACCAGTTGCCGGTGCTGTTTGTGTGCGAGGACAACCGCTGGAGCGCCACCACCGCCAGCCGGCCCATGATCGCCGGCGACGGTGCATCGGCGCGCAGCCAAAGCCTCGGGATTGCCGCCACCTCGGTGGATGGCAACGATGTGCTGGCCGTTCACGATGCGGCCCAAAAACTCGTCAGCACGGTGCGCTCGGGCGGCGGCCCGCGCTTGCTGCACGCCCTGACCTACCGCATCAAAGGCCACGTGTCGGTGGACCTGGCCGCCTACCGCGACCCTGCCGAGTTGGCCGCCGCCTTGCAAAACGACCCCTTGGCCAATGCCCGCGCCAGCTACTTGGCCATGGGTGGCACCAGCGCTGAACTGGATGCGATCGATGCCGCGGCTAGCGCCGAGGTGGCGCAGGCCATGCACACCGCCGACGCTGCCGCCTGGCCCGACCCCGCTGGTGCGTTCACCGACATCCAAACCACAGGAGACGGCCAGTGGTACTGAACACCTTGCCCCAATGGAGCTACAGCGAAGCGGCCGTGCAAGCCCTGGCGCTGGAAATGCAAGCCGACCCCCGGGTGGTGGTGGTGGGCGAAGACGTCGGACGCGGCGGCATTTTTGGCCAGTACAAAGGCTTGCAAACCCAATTTGGCCCGCAACGGGTGATCGACACCCCCATCAGCGAAGCCGCCATCATGGGTGGCGGCGTGGGCATGGCCCTGGCCGGTTTGCGCCCCGTGGTGGAAATGCGGGTGGTCGACTTTGCCCTGTGCGCCATGGACGAAATCGTCAACCAAGCGGCCAAAAACCGCTATATGTTTGGCGGCCAAGGCCGGGTGCCTTTGGTGGCGCGCATGCCCATGGGCATTTGGGATGCATCGGCCGCGCAACACTCACAGTCGCTGGAGGCTTGGTTTGCCCATTTGCCTGGCTTGGTGGTGGTGTGCCCGGGCAACCCGCAAGACAACCACAGCCTGTTGCGCGCGGCACTGCAAAGCGGCGACCCGGTGATTTATATGGAACACAAAACCCTCTGGGGCCAAACTGGTGCGGTGGACGTGAACCTGAGCGTGCCTTTGGGCAAAGCCGCCACCCTGCGCCCCGGAGAACATGTCACCTTGGTGAGTTGGAGCCGACAGCTGTTGGCCTGCCAAACCGCTTGCGAAACTTTGGCGACCCAGGGCATTTCGGTCGAATTGATCGACCTGCGCACCCTGTGGCCCTGGGACCGCGAGGCGGTGTTGAACTCGTGCGCCAAAACCGGCCATTTGCTGGTGGTGCATGAAGCCGTGCAAGCGGCAGGCTTTGGGGCTGAAATCGCCGCCACCGTGGCCGAACAACTGGGTGTGCGCGTCAAGCGCCTGGGCGCGCCGCGCATTCCCGTGGGTTATTCACCGGGCCTGGAAGCGGTGTCGCGCATTGGCCCAGAAGCCATCGAAGCAGCGGTGCAGCAACTGCTGGCCCCGCGCAAAGGCATGTGATCGGGTACCCCGCGCCGCCCTGACGCACCGCAGTGGCGGCATAGGGGGCCAACCTGCGACCTGCGACCTGCGACCTGCGACCAGCAACAAGCGATCGTGCCCCCAGCCTGATGGCCCCAGGCGGTCCCCAGCGCAGTTGGACAACCGGCTTTTTCCTCGGGCCTTGCAAAGCTTGCTAAAGTTCGCCCCATTCAAACGGAGAACACACCCCATGGCACGCACGATTCAATGCATCAAACTCGGACAAGAAGCCGAAGGTTTGGACTTCCCGCCCTACCCTGGCGACTTGGGCAAACGCATTTGGGAAAGTGTCAGCAAGCAGGCTTGGGCCGACTGGCTCAAGCACCAAACCATGCTGGTCAATGAAAACCGCCTCAACTTGGCCGATCTGCGCGCCCGCCAATACCTGGCGCGCCAAATGGAAAACCACTTTTTTGGCGATGGTGCCGACGCGGCCCAGGGCTATGTGCCCCCCAGCGCGTAATTCAATCCCGCCCTCAGCCTTCATGGCGACGCTCCTGGGCCCAAGAACTCACTGCGCCGCATCCAGCCACGCCCATGACAGATGAGGGACTGGACCCTGTCCTCGTCCCACCCCATTTACAACCCGTCCTGACAGCGAGTCGCTTGGGGAAGGGTCAGCGCGCTTGGGCCCACCTGGACCACTGGACTTTGCGCTTGCCCGATGGCGAATGGGGCTTGGCTTTGTTGACCACTTGGGCGATTTGGCAGCAAGACCCACACGCCCCCCAACGCTTGCATTTGCTGGCCCGCACCCAAGAGCCACCTCAGGCCCAAGATTGGAAGGTGCTGGGCCAAGACTGGCCGCACTTGAAACACCTGGCCCAAGATGGCGCCCAAGCCTGCTGGGGTTTGTTGCCCGGTCTGCACCGCTTGGCTTTGGCCGATGGGCGTGTGCAGTTGAGCCTTTGGGTGGGCGAATCACCGGCCTGCCAACGCTGGTTGGACCAAACCCCACATCAGGTTTGGGGCCATCCACCCGCCCTCTCTAACGCTGCTTCGACAGCCAATCGGGGTC
>CAMDLJ010000312.1 GCA_945901665.1 Bordetella parapertussis
ATGGGCAGCAGAGATGAAATTGTCCATATTGGCCACTGTGTTGCAAACCGGGTCAGCCTCTGAAGGTTTGGCACGCGACTGGGCCCCAGCCCTGTCGGGTGCCGATAAAAACCGGGGTTATGCGTTTCAGTGGTTCGCTTTGTCTGGCCTGGTGGCCGTGTTGTTTGTTTGGTTTCAAATCATTTTGGTCCTGCGCCATGTCCCCCCAACCCGATCCTGAAAAATCCCAAGCTTTGGTCTTGACGGTCTATGACCTGCCTCAGCCTGAGGCTGTGGCGCAGGCGGATGGCAACCGCAGTTGGGCGGGGCGCTGGCGCATGTTGGCCCTGCTATTGGTGTGTGCCTCTCCGGTGATCGCTTCTTATGTCACGTATTACCTGATCCGCCCAGAAGCTCGCCGCAGCTTTGGCGAGTTGATCGAGCCGCAACGCGACCTGCCCGCCTTGGCCACCACCGACCTAGATGGCCGAGTGGCCTCTCTGCCCGAGCTCAAGGGGCAATGGCTGTTGATCAGCGTGTCCTCGGCTGCATGTGCCGCCGAGTGCGAAAAAAATCTGTATTTCCAGCGCCAAATTCACGCCGCCTTGGGCAAAGATCGCGACAGGCTGGACCGGGTGTGGTTGATCACGGATGCGGGCGACGTTTCCCCCGCTTTGCGTGCCTCTATCCCCGGCTCATGGAACCTGCGGGTGGACCCGCAGGGATTGAGCCAATGGCTCGCACCCCAGGCGGGGCATGGCTTGACCGAGCATTTGTACCTGGTTGATCCCATGGGCCGTTGGATGATGCGCTTCCCGCCCCAATTGGCCGCTGAAAATGCCCCCAAACTCAAACGCGACTTGGAGCGCTTGATCCGTGCAGCCAAGTCTTGGGACTTGCCTGGGCGCTGAGCCCTTGGACGCCATGGACACCACCCCTTTGCTCAACCTCGGCCCGCTGGCAAACCTGTTGCTGCTGGCTACTTTGTTGGCCCTGGGCCCGCTGGCTTGGGTGTGGTGGCGCGGGGGGGCCGCAAGATCACTGCTGGCCAAACGGCATGCGCTCACCGTGTGGGTGTTGTTTTTGACCTTTGACTTGGTGGTGTTTGGTGCCTTCACCCGTTTGACCGATTCGGGCTTGGGTTGCCCCGATTGGCCGGGTTGTTATGGGCAAGCCAGCCCTTGGGGCGCTCAGCAGGCCATCCGCGCCGCTGAACAGGCCCTGCCCAGTGGGCCGGTGACCTGGAGCAAGGCGTGGATCGAGATGATCCACCGTTATTTCGCCACAGCTGTGGGCGCCTTGGTGCTTTTCTTGGCGATTGCGAGCAGCTGGCCCAGCAAGGCCTCCGGGCCAGGCTCTGAGCGGCTGGGCGTGGGCTTGGCATGGTTCACCTTGGCCTGGATTTTGTTGCAAGGTGCATTTGGCGCCTTGACCGTCACCATGAAGTTGTTTCCCTTGATCGTGACCTTGCATTTGATGGGGGGTCTGGTGTTGTTGGCCTTGCTAGCGTGGCAGGTGGGCCAGATGCGCTTTGCATTGGGCCTGTCGCAACCCGTGCAGATCGCGCGGGGTTGGCGCATGGCCCTGTGGCTGTTGCTGCTGTTGTTGGGTGCGCAAGTGGCCTTGGGCGGCTGGGTCAGCACCAACTACGCGGTATTGGCATGCGACACCTTTCCCAAGTGCCAAGAAAGCTGGTGGCCCGAGATGGACTTTGGCGCTGGCTTTGCGTTGTGGCGACACCTGGGCATGTCTGCCGACGGAAATTGGCTGCCCATGCCGGCACTGGTTGCCATTCACTATGCGCACCGATTGGGCGCCTATCTGTTGGTCGTGGCGGTGGCGGGCGTGTGTTGGTTGCTGTGGCCGCGGCCTGAGTTGCGCGCCTGGGTCACCACCTTGGGCGGCTTGTTGTTGTTGCAGGTGGCCACAGGCTTGAGCAATGTGGTGCTGGGCTGGCCGCTGGTGGCTGCTTTGCTGCATACCGCAGGCTCAGCCGCTTTGTTGTTGACCTTGGTCGGGTTGCTGCGCCTGACCGTGGCGGCTGCAGACACGTCAGCTCAGCGTTCATCTGTGGCGGGGTGGGCCACATGATCGCGCCGGTGTTTACCTTTGGCCAACGCTGGCGGCAATTCCAGGCCTTGACCAAGCCGCGGGTGATACAGCTGATCGTCTTTTGTGCCTTGATTGGCATGGTGTTGGCGGTCCCTGGCGTGCCGACTTGGGACGAGGTGCGCTTGGGCGCGGTGGCTTGTTTGGGCATTTGGCTGGTCGCGGGTGCGGCAGCGGCCTTCAATTGCATCGTTGAGCAAAGCATCGATGCGCGCATGCGCCGCACCGCCTGGCGGCCCACGGCCAAGGGTGAGTTGAGCAACGCCCAAACCCTGTTTTTTTCAGCGGTGTTGTGCGCTGCGGGATCGTGGCTGTTGTGGGTTTATGTCAACCCCTTGACGATGTGGTTGACCTTTGCCACGTTTGTCGGTTATGCCGTGGTTTACACCGTGATCCTCAAGCCCTTGACGCCGCAAAACATTGTGATTGGCGGTGCCTCGGGTGCCATGCCGCCGGTGCTGGGCTGGGCCGCCATGACCGGGGACGTGGGACCAGAGGCTTTGATTTTGTTCCTCATCATCTTTTTGTGGACGCCACCGCACTTTTGGGCCCTGGCCTTGTACCGGGTGGAGGACTATCGCAAATCGGGCTTGCCCATGCTGCCCGTCACCCACGGCAATGAATTCACCCGTTTGCAAATTCTGCTCTACACCTGGGTGTTGTTGGCCGCTTGTTTGATGCCGTTTGTGTACCGCATGAGCGGCTGGTTTTACCTGGTTTGTGCGGCCATTTTGAGCGCGATGTTTTGCTATTACGGGCATGCCTTGTGGCGGCAGTATTCGGACGAATTGGCGCGCAAAACCTTCAAGTTTTCGTTGATCCACCTGAGCTTGTTGTTTGCCGCTTTGTTGATCGACCACTATATTTAAAAGGCCTGCTCATGACCCATCAGCCTAGGCGGGCTTTTTTAACCGGTGTTTTGGGTGCCGCCTGGGCGCTGAGTGCCTGTGCCCCAGCCAAGCCCAGCTTCAAGTCGTTTGACCTCACGGGCGCTGATTACGCCCTGGGCTTTGAGCTCGCCGATCAGCGGGGACAGCGCCGCAGCTTGGCAGACTTCAAAGGGCGGGTGGTGATGGTGTTTTTTGGCTATACCCAGTGCCCCGATGCCTGCCCCACGGCGATGTTTCAGTTGGCCGAACTCAAACGCGCGCTGGGTGCCAAAGGCGAAATGGTCCAAGGTGTTTTTGTCACCATAGACCCAGAGCGCGACAGCGCTGAGATGCTCAAGGCCTATGTGGAAAACTTCGATCCAAGTTTTGTCGCCTTGGTGCCCACGATGACAGAGCTCGAGGCCGTG
>CAMDLJ010000313.1 GCA_945901665.1 Bordetella parapertussis
TGACTGTGGCGTGACCGGTTTGACCGTGACCGAGGTCAAGGGGTTTGGCCGTCAAAAAGGTCATACCGAGTTGTACCGCGGCGCGGAATACGTGGTGGATTTTTTACCCAAGGTCAAGGTGGAAGTGGTGGTCAAGTCGGCCGATGTGGATGCCTGTGTCGATGCCATCGTGCGCGCCGCACGCACTGGAAAAATTGGCGACGGCAAGATCTTTATCACCTCGGTCGAGCGGGTGGTGCGCATCCGCACCGGCGAGCTGGATGAGTCGGCGGTCTGACAAAAGAAGTGTCCTTGGCGATGCTGGGAGAACCCTAAAGGATTTCTCCAGGTTATCAGTTCATCTTGATGCCTGCCGCCTTGACGACCCCACCATAAAGCGCCAGTTCCTTTCGGATCGTGGCCGATAAAGATTCAGCCGTCCCAGGTGTGGCAGCGATGCCTGCGGCTTCAAGCTTTGCACGCACTTCTGGGTCTGCCAGTGCTGCGTTCAGTTCAGTGTTGAGGCGTTCAACAATGGCACGCGGTGTTTTGGTGGGTGCCACCAGACCTACCCAAGAATTGATGTCGAAGTCGGCCAATCCGGATTCCGCAAAGGTCGCAATGTCTGGGTATTGGCGTGAACGCTTGCCTGAAGGCACGCCAAGCGCCTTCAGATTGCCAGACTTCAAATGGTTCTGCACCGAAGCAGCAGAGGCAAATGCCAATGGCGTGTGGCCAGCCAGCGCATCGGCAATGGCGGGCGCACCACCCTTGTAGGGGATATGGACCAGGTTGGCGCCGGTGCGCTGTTTGAGCAATTCGCCAGCCAAGTGAACAATGCTGCCGGTACCAGAGGTGCCATAAGAAACGCCGCCTGGCAGTGCTTTGGACAAATCAATCAGTTCGCGCATGTTGTTGGCTTTGAAGCCTGGATGCGCCACCAGTATGGTTGTGGAGTCACCAATCTTGCCGATCGTTGCGAAGTCGCGCAGTGGGTCGAAAGGAACCTTGTCATACACATGGGGGTTGATGACGAAGGTGCCGTCCAACACCAGCAGCAATGTATAGCCGTCTGGCTCAGCACTGGCCACAACTTGACTGCCAATGTTGCCTGAAGCGCCTGGGCGGTTGTCAGGCACCACCTGTTGCCCGAGACGCTTGCTCAAGAAATCGGCAATGATGCGTCCGCTGGTATCGGTCACGCCACCAGGCGCAAACGGGATCACCAACTTGATGGGTTTTGCCGGCCAAGCTGATTGCGCCAAAGCATTGGAATAGCCAAGGGTGCCAGCGGCAACCAAGGTTGCGGCGGATTTCAGGAATGCGCGGCGGTTGGGAAGCAGGGTTTTGTGATTGGATAGGGGCATGGTGTTTTCCAAAGTGATTCAGATGGACAAAAGATCGCGCACCACCAGATGCGTCAGTTCTCCTTCAGGTGATTCAAAGTGGCACATAACGGTGTAATGGTCACAACCTTCAAAGTCGATATAGCGCGCATTGGCGCCTTGAGCTGCGCAGGTGGCGGCAAAGCGTTTCGACTGTTCAATGAAGCCCCGGGTTTCGGATCCGCCAACAGCCACGGTCAGTGGTACGGGTTTGCACGGCGCATGGCGCATGGGGCTCATGGCGTCAACCTGCTCGGGGCGCAGGCGAATTTCCTGATTTACAGATATCGACAGGACTGGTTCCAACTCATAAATGCCGCTGATGAGTATGGCCGATGATGGCATACCCAGTGGCACGGATGTCGCACCGGCATGTCTTGCCAAGCATGCTGCCATGAGGTGTGCACCTGCAGAATGGCCAGAAGCGCTGTATCGATGGGGGTCGGCTCCCCAGTCGGCCGCATGTTCATGCACCCACGCCAGACCTTGTGCAACCTGATCGACGATAGAGGGCAATTCCACTTGGGGGCACAGGTCGTAATTCATCACAATGGTGGTGACCCCATGCGGCACAAGCGCATCTGCCAGATAACTGAAATCGCTTTTGTCGCGCCCACGCCAGTACCCGCCATGCAGAAACACATGGATGGGTGCATTCGATGGGGCAGCCTTGAACACATCCAGCGTCGCCAGCGGACCAGGCCCATATCGCAGGTTGTAAATCCCCTCATGACGCTGCCTGGCTTCATGGCTCAGTTGCTGGGTTCTGGCGGAATGTTCTTCAACATTGGGCACCGCATGGCGGGGGTTAAACTGGGTTTCAATGTCTGTGGCGTGCATGCTGATCCGTTTCTATTTTGGCAATGAGGGGCTTGAATGCTTTAATTTTTGTTGCTTCATGGGGAACGGATTCAGCGTGGTGCGAGGAAAATGATTCTTATGTTGTTTCAACAACGCCGATGGCCAATCACATTTTTGATTCAGACATGTGGTCATTTCAAGGCCGTTAAACCTTAAAAACATCTTACTCAAATTCGAAGCCAATACCAGTCCCTTTTATACTGAGTCACGCGGGTTAATGCCAATCGCCCAATCATCTCGCCTTGTCCCTCTCGTCAGTTTTAAAACAATTGGAAAATCATGTCAATTTCTCATTACTCAGCCACAGTTCCTGTTTTTAAGCAGATGCTCACGGCGCTCAGCGAGGTCCTCCAAAAAGGTGAGGCCTACGCACAACAGCGAAAGTTTGACCCGGTTACCTTATTGCAGTCACGCTTATTTCCAGACATGCTGCCACTGGTGCGGCAAGTTCAAATTGCCTGTGATTTTGCCCAAAGTGTTCCCATGCGAATCGCTGGGCTTGAAGTGGCTGCCTACGAAGACACAGAGCAAAGTTTTGCTGAATTGCAAAGTCGCATCTCGAAGACCCTGGCGCTGATCAACGCGCTCACACCAGCGCAACTGGATGGCAGCTCGGTCCAAGAGATTGTTTTGCGCCCCGGCACGCCAAAAGAGAAAAAACTATCGGTCGAAGACTATGCTTTGAAATACGGCATGCCGCAATTTTTCTTTCACGTCACGACCGCCTACAACATACTCCGTCTCAATGGTGTTGAGATCGGGAAAAAGGACTTCATGGGGTCTTACTAGGCCCAAAAGCGATAGCGATTGAGGTCTTGTGCGTCCCCCTACGACGGTTTTCCACGCTTGGGTAAGTCATTCCTGTCAAATCCAATCACGCCTTGTTGGCTGAGGCCGGTGCGGGCAATACTGGCACCGGCCGAGCATCCGGATGAGCGTTTGCTCAATGGTCCGAATGGCCTTTGTGCTTAAGTGCATGGGTTCGCTCGGAGATGCTGTCCATGTAGGCAAAGAGTACGCCAGAAATAACAAGCACCACATGGATGCCGACTTTCCATGCAATGGCCTGATCAGCCTCTGACCAGATGGCAGGTGTGTCGCCTCCGCTTTTCAGGAGGACGCCGAGATTCACAAAGCCCTTGAGCAACTCGATC
>CAMDLJ010000314.1 GCA_945901665.1 Bordetella parapertussis
GGGCGCATGCTCAACCTCAACGACACCCAAGAGGGCGTTCTCAACCTGGTGTTCAAAATCGCCGACGACCGCGGCATGTTGCTGCTCGACCTGAAAGATCTGCGCGCCATGCTGCAGTATGTGGGTGACAACGCCAAAGTGTTCACCACCGCGTACGGCAATGTCAGCGCCGCCAGCATCGGCGCCATACAACGCGGCTTGATGCAAGTCGATCAACAAGGCGGCGACAAATTCTTTGGCGAGCCCATGCTCGACATCCACGACTTCATGCAAACCGACGGCAACGGCCACGGCATGGTCAACATCTTGGCGGCCGACAAGCTGATGAACTCGCCGCGCCTGTACGCCACGTTTTTGCTGTGGATGCTGTCCGAATTGTTCGAGCAACTGCCCGAAATCGGCGACCCTGATAAACCGAAGCTGGTGTTCTTTTTCGACGAAGCGCATTTGCTGTTCAACGAAGCGCCCAAGGCCTTGATCGAGCGCATCGAGTTGGTGGTGCGCTTGGTGCGCTCCAAAGGCGTGGGCGTGTATTTCGTCACCCAAAACCCGCTGGACATCCCCGACACCGTGCTGGCCCAATTGGGCAACCGGGTACAACACGTGCTGCGGGCTTTCACGCCGCGTGACCAAAAAGCTGTGGCCGCCACCGCCCAAACCATGCGCCCTAAAAAAGGCTTGGACATTGAAGCGGCCATCACCGACTTGGCAGTGGGCGAGGCGCTCATCAGCCTGCTCGACGCCAAGGGCCGCCCGAGTGAAACCGAGCGCGTGTTTGTGCTGCCCCCCGGCAGCCAACTCGGCCCCATCACGGCCGAGCAACGCCAAGCCTTGCTGCAAAGCTCCTTGGTGGCTGGGGTGTATGAAAAAACCGTGGACCGCGAGTCGGCCTACGAGATGATCAAAGGGCGGGCCCATGGCGGCGAAGCGCCCAGCGCCGGCACGATTTCTGGCGCCCACCCTGCGCCAGGCCAAGAAAGCCAGGCTTCGGCACCCGCCTCCGGCGGACTGATGGGCAGTGTGAGCGATTTGTTGTTTGGCAGCCAAGGACCGCGCGGCGCGCACCGCGATGGGGTGGCGCAACTGGTGCTCAAAAGCGCAGTGCGCACGGTGGGTTCGTCCATCGGCCGAGAAATTGTGCGGGGTGTGTTGGGTGGCTTATTGGGCGGTGCCAGCGGCAAGGGGCGGCGGCGCTGAAGGCCTGGCTAGAAAGTGGCGACTGGCCTGGCCCGCTCTGCCCCTGACCGAACAAGCCTGACCAGGTCAGGTTTGTCGCTCAGCCCACAAATGAGCGGCGAATTCCATAAAGCCCGTTCGGGCTGGCGCAGTGGTATGGTGCAGGGATGAAAACGCAAATCGATCATCTCGTGGTGGTGGCCGCCACCTTGTCTCAAGGGGTGCAGTGGTGCGAGGACACGCTGGGCATCACCCCCGGGCCCGGTGGCGAACATGACAAACAAGGCACCCACAACCGCTTGTTCAAAATTGCCACCCCCGCCCATCCCATGGCTTACTTTGAAATCATCGCCATCCACCCCCACGCCGACCCCGCGCTGCGCTCGAAAAATGCCAGGTGGTTTGACATGGACGACCCAGCACTGCAAAAAAGTGTGGCCGTGCAACCGCGCTTGTTGCACTTTGTGGCCGGCACCACCGACATTGCCGCTGCGCGTCAGGCCTGGTTCGATCAAGGCATTGACCGGGGAACCACCATCCATGCCAATCGGCGCACCCCCAAGGGTTTGCTGCATTGGCAATTCAGCCTCAGGCCCGATGGTCAGCGCTTGTTCCAAGGCGCCCTGCCCAGCTTGATTCAATGGGGCAAGCCCGGAGATGCCGACCCACAGCGGTTGCATCCGCGCAACACCTTGCCGCGCTCCAAAGTGAGCTTGGAGCGCCTGAGCGTGAGCCACCCCAACGCCAGCAAACTCCAAGCCGCCTACGCCGCCTTGGGGCTCAACGATGTGGCCATCACCCAAGGCCCCGCCAACGTCCAGGCGTTGTTGCACACCCCCAAGGGCATGGTGACCTTGAACAGTGATGGGGTGTGACACCAGTTCGGGCAACCCACCACAGGCACCGGTATATTTCGTCCGATTGAACTCATTCACAGGTCCTCCAATGCCCCACTTCACTTTTCAGCAAGGTTTTGCGTCACTGGCAGCATGGTTTTGTGGGTTGATCTGCGCTCTAACAGGTTCGATGGCCTGGGCCCAAACACCCCCTTGGCCCACCAAACCCATCACCCTGATCGTCACCTACCCGCCCGGCGGCGGGGCAGATGCCATGGCGCGTTTGGTGGCGCCCAAGATGGCCGAGGTGCTGGGACAAAACGTGATGGTGGAAAACCGCCCCGGTGCCAGTGGGCAAATTGGCGCAAGTGCTGTGGCCAAAGCCGCACCCGATGGCTACACCTTGATGCTGGATGCGTCTTCGTTTGCGGTGAACCCGGCTTTGTTTCCCAAACTGCCTTATGACAGCGTGAAGGCCTTCAAGCCGATTGGGGTGATGGCTTTGTTTCCCAATGTGGTGTTGGTCAACGCGCAGTTGCCGGCCAAAAACATTGCCGAGTTGATTTCCCTGGCCAAGTCGCGCAAGGACGCTATTGCCTATGCCTCATCTGGCAACGGTTCCGCCCAGCATTTGGCGGGTGCTTTGTTTGAGTCGGCGGCCAAAGTGGACATGGTGCACATCCCCTACAAAGGGGGTGGCCCGGCCCTCAACGATGTGATCGGCGGACAAGTGCCGCTGTTTTTTGGCAACTTGGCCTCGACCCTGCAACATGTGCAATCCGGAAAATTGCGCGCCCTGGCCATTACGTCAGGCAAACGGGCCTCGGCTTTGCCCGATGTGCCCACCCTGGCCGAAGCGGGTGTGAGCGGCAGTGAAATCCATGAGTGGAACGCCATCTTCGCGCCGGCTGGCACACCCGAGGCCGTGGTGGAGAAACTCTCCGACGCCCTGATCAAGGCGATGGACACACCCGAGGTCAAAACGCGCATCGCCCAATTGGGGGGAGAAGTGCAAAAAGGGGGCCCCAAAGCCGCCCAGGACTTTATTCAAGCCCAAATGGCCTTATGGGCCCAGGTGGTCAAGGGCAAAGGGATCGTGCTGGAGTGAGCGGCTAGAACCGCCTGCGCCAACCCAAGGCAAAAAAATCCTCACCATTGGCACCATAGTTGTTCATCAAGTCATAAATGGTGCAGCGGTGGTGCAACCTTGCAAACCATTCTGATTTGGGATTCTTGGGTGCTGAGGCCGTGAGTTCCAGCATCAAAAAATTCAGTACGCGGCTGCCTTGATCGTTGACGCCCCGCTCCAAGGGACTGATGATGTTGGTGTAAGAAATCCCCAATGGACCCGCTCGCAC
>CAMDLJ010000315.1 GCA_945901665.1 Bordetella parapertussis
TGGTGCAAGCCTGGATCAACCCGTTGGCGGTGCAACAAGCCTGGCTGGCCCAGTTGTGGTGGCCCAGCTTTTTCATGTGTTGCGTGATGGGCTTGTTTTTGTGGGGCTCGCGCAACCTCAGTCGCTCCCTGCGCCAAGAGCTGCACACCCAGCGCTTGGCCGACCAAAGCGCCATTGAGTCGCGCATCCATGCCATGTTCATTGCCAACATCAGCCACGAAATCCGCACACCCATGAATGGCATCCTGGGCGCATGCGACTTGCTGGCCGCGTCGCGCTTGAGCGCACAACAAACCGAATGGACAGAGCTGATGCGGCGCTCGGGCGAAAACCTGATGGGCATCATCAACGACATCTTGGACTTCAGCAAGCTCGAGGCCGGGCAGTTTCAGCTCGAGAAAAAACCCTTCCCCCTGCTGCAAACCTTGGAAGACTGCTCCATCTTGCTGGCCAAATCGGCCCATGACAAAGGCTTGCACTTGCACGGCGACTTGGACGTGAGCGAAGCCACTTGGGTGCGCTCTGACCCGCTGCGTGTGCGCCAAGTCGTGCTCAACTTGTTGGGCAACGCCATCAAGTTCACCGAAGAAGGCCATGTGCTGTTGTGGGCCCAATGGCACCCAGGCGAAGGCGTCACAGAGCTGCACCTGCGCGTGCAAGACAGCGGCATTGGCATGGACGCACAACAACTCGAACGCTTGTACACCCCGTTTCATCAAGCCGACAACTCGCACGCGCGCCGCTATGGCGGCACTGGGCTGGGCATGAGCATCACCCAACACCTGGTGGGCTTGCTGGGGGGCCGGTTGACCGTGAAAAGCAGCCCCGGCCAAGGCACAGTGTTCGAAGTCTGGCTGCCCTTGGAGACCGCGCCAGCGCATGAAGTTGCATCCCCAACATCGCCCGATTTGCCCACCACCACGCCGGTTTTCGTCGAAGCCCTCCACCCCAAATGGCGCGCAAGTTGGCACACCCACATGCGCCACTTGCGCCAGCCCATCAGTGGCAACGCCAGCGAGCCCGCCTGGGTGGTCATTGACAGCGCCAGCCCCCCACCGACACGCGAACAACTGCCCCAAGCGGTATTGGCCTATGTGGTGCTGACCCGGCCCGAACAGGTTTTTTTACCCCCTGCCGAGTGGCCCATGGCGCCCCTGTGGCGTCTGGAAGCACCACCCAAGCGCGAGAGCGTGCGTGCGCTGTGGACGCGCTTGCACCAACGCCAAAACCCCCAACTGATGACCGCCGAGCTGCCGCTGAAAGTGCTGGTGGTCGAAGACCACCCGGTCAACCAAACCATCATCCGCGCCATGCTCGCGCGCATGGGTTGCGCCATCGACATAGCCGACAACGGCGTGCAGGCCCTGAGCGCATTTGAAAAGAACACCTATGACCTGGTGTTGATGGACTGCCAAATGCCCGAAATGGACGGCTTTGACGCCACCCGCGCCATCCGCGCGCGCGAAGCCGTCAACCCCACCATGGGTCGCGTGCCCGTGATCGCCTTGACCGCCTTGGCCATGCTGGGCGATGCTGAACGCTGCTTGGCCGCGGGCATGGACGACTACCTGACCAAACCCATCCAGCTCGAACAACTCAGCGCCAAGATGCAACGCTGGCGCCCAACCGAAGAAAGCACACCTGGCCCGCGCAGGTGACACAGGCACAATCAGGCGCACCCCCCTGCCTGGGGACGGCCCCGTCGCCCACACCGGCAGGGGTGGCACAACCCACAGCCAACCACCCGCATGACATCACGCCGCTCACACCTGGATGCCACCGCCATCGGCTTGTTGCTGACGTGTTGCTTTGTGTGGGGGTTTCAGCAGGTGTTGATCAAGCTCACCTTGCCCCACATCGCGCCGCTGTTTCAAGCCGCGCTGCGCATGGTTGGGGCAGCACTGTGCTTGCTGCTGTGGTGCCGTTGGCGCGGCATCGTGCTGTGGCAGCGCGACGGCAGCCTGTGGTCGGGCCTGTTGGCGGGCAGCTTGTTTGCCCTGGAATTTGCCAGCATTTATTTGGGCCTGCTCGACACCAGCGCCTCGCGCTTGACCATCTTTTTATACACCGCGCCCTTTTGGGTCGCGGTGTGCGTGCCCTTGCGGGTGCGCTCTGAACGCCTGGGGCGCTGGCAATGGTTGGGCTTGTTCTTGGCGTTTGGCTCGGTGGGGCTGGCCTTGCAAGAAGGCTGGCATGGGCCAGCCGACAACCCACTGCAATGGCGTGGCGACTTGCTCGGTCTGCTGGCGGGCGCGTTGTGGGGCTTGACCACCTTGACGCTGCGCACCACCCGCGTGGGCCAGGTGGGTGCCGAAAAAATGCTCATCTATCAAATTGGCGTCAGCGCCCTGGTGTTGCCCCTCATCTCCCTGGCCCTGGGCGAGCCCTGGAACTGGGCCGCCCCCAGTTTGGCCTGGGTGTCGGTGGCCATCCAATGCACTTTGGGCGCGTTTGTCACCATCTTGATTTGGATGTGGCTTATCGCCCATTACCCAGCCACGCAGGTCACCTCGTTTTCGTTTTTGTCTCCCATGTTCACCCTGATCATCGCCGTCTTGTGGCTGGGCGAACCCTGGACCTGGAGCCTCGCCGTGGCCATGGTGGGCGTGGCCGTGGGCATCGTGATGGTCAACCGGCCGGCGGCACCGGCAAAGCCACCGCCTGCGTGAATACATTAAAGGCGATCAATCGTCTATCACCTGACCGGCGCGGTAGACGCCTGCCTTTTCATACCCACGGTCTGCCAAACTGGTTTGTGCCTGAAGTCACCGCCAATTAGTGGCTTTCAGGACCCAAGTCTGTATGAAGGCCAATTTGCGCCAGGTCTTTGGCTTTTTCAACATCCCCAATGGCGGACAACAGCAACTCACTGTCGCCGCTGGCAAAGGCCAGATGGAGGTATTCGGCGATGACCTCCGGGTTGCCGAGGTAGTTGGCAGGGTCAAATTCCGTGGTTTTGCTCATGTGAAATTCCCTTGGAAAGCACTTTGGTTTTGACAATCACTCTAACTTAGATGAGCTCAGCACCCCAAACCCTAACCAAGTGTTCACCATCAATGTGGTCGAAATTCATCCACTCAGTGGACGATTTTCAACCACCCACCCCCGCCTAAGCCCATGAAAAAAGGGCGCCTAGGCGCCCTTTTTGCTGTGGCCTTGACCCAATGGCCTCAGCTTGGCAGGGGTGGGTCGCCACGCCGCTGCGCGATGGGCAACACCCATTTATCAGTTGGCAAACGCCGCAATGCCGGTGATGGCGCGGCCCAAGATCAGGGCGTGGATGTCGTGCGTGCCCTCGTAGGTGTTGACCACCTCCAAGTTGACCAAATGGCGTGCCACACCAAACTCGTCGCTGATGCCGTTGC
>CAMDLJ010000316.1 GCA_945901665.1 Bordetella parapertussis
TGGGCCCCGATGGTGTTGGTGCGTTGGGCGACGCGCGCAAGCGATCAAGGCCGCTTGGCAATGACTTGGTCGACCAAGCCATATTCTTTGGCTTCGTCGGCCGACAGGTAGTAATCGCGTTCGGTGTCGCGCTCGATTTTTTCCAGGGGTTGACCGGTGCGCTCGGCCAAAATTTTGTTCAACTGCTCGCGGGTTTTGAGAATTTCCCGGGCGTGGATTTCAATTTCCGTGGCCTGGCCTTGGGTACCACCCAAAGGTTGGTGGATCATGACCTTGGAGTTGGGCAGGCTAAAGCGCTTGCCCTTGGCCCCAGCGGCCAACAAAAATGCACCCATGCTGGCGGCCATGCCAATGCACAGGGTGGAGACTTCGGGTTTGATGAAGTTCATGGTGTCAAAAATCGCCATGCCCGCACTCACCGATCCGCCAGGCGAGTTGATATACAGCGAAATGTCTTTGTCTGGATTTTCGCTCTCCAAGAACAACAACTGCGCGACCACCAAATTGGCCGTTTGGTCATTGACACCACCGACCAAAAAAATGACCCGCTCGCGCAGCAAGCGCGAGTAGATGTCGTAGGAGCGCTCGCCGCGACCCGATTGTTCAATGACGATGGGCACCATGCCCAGGGCCTGTGTATCGAATGCACTCATGTGTTTTGCCCCATCAATTCTTCAAAGGAAACGGCCACATCGGTGACCTTGCCATGGCTCATCACGTGCTGGGTGACGTTGGCCTCGATCACGATGGCCTCGACTTCGGCCAAGCGGCGGTTGTCAGAGTAGTACCAACGCACCACGTCGGCGGGTTTTTCGTAGCTGGAGGCCAGGTCGTCGATGTGCTTTTTGATTTGTTCTGCCGTGGCTTGCAGGTTGTGGGCGCGAACCAGTTCAGCCACCACCAAACCCAAGCGCACCCGGCGTTCGGCTTGTGGGCGAAAAACGTCATCGGGTATGGGGGCGTTTTCGGCGTCCTTGATGCCACGCTGCTTGAGGTCGGCGCGGGCGCCTTCGATCAAACGGTCTACCTCGGCTTGGACGCTGGATTTGGGCAGATCCAATTCGGCTTTGGCCGCCAAGGCTTCCAATGCCGCTTGCTTGTTGCGGGCCAGCAAACGCGACTTGAGTTCACGGTCAAGGTTTTTGCTGATGTCTTCACGCAAGCCCGCCACGGTGGGGTTGGGCACCCCCAAGGAGATGGCCAGTGCATCGTCAACCTCGGGCATGTGGGCGGCCTCGGCTTTTTTCAGGGTGACCAAAAAGTCAGCTTGCTTGCCTGCCACGTCTTTGCCGTGGTAGTCGGCTGGGAAGCTCAGGGGAAAGGTTTTGCTTTCGCCGGTTTTCATGCCGCGAACGGCCTCTTCAAACTCTTTGAGCATTTGGCCTTGGCCCAGCATGAACTGGAAACCTTCGGATTTGCCGCCGTCGAACAGTTCACCATCAATCTTGCCTTCAAAATCAATCGTGACCCGGTCGCCGTCTTCGGTGCCGGCGCTGGCGGGGCGTTGGGTATACGTGCTGCGCTGCTTGCGCAAAATCTCAATGGTTCGCTGGATGGCTTCTTCGCTCACTGCGGAGATGTGGCGCGCCACTTCCAGAGCGGCCAAGTCAGGCATTTTGACTTCGGGATAAACCTCGAACACCGCGTCAAAGGCCAACTCACCTTCTGGGGCACCTTCTTTTTCACTGATGCGGGGCTGTCCAGCAACACGCAACTTGGCTTCGTTGGCAGCCACCGAAAAAGCTTCGCCCACTTTGTCGTTCATGACTTCGTATTGAACCGAATAGCCATAGCGTTGAACGACGATGTTCATGGGCACTTTGCCCGGGCGAAAACCATCGATCTTGACCTGGCGGGCCAGGCGCTTGAGGCGTGTATTGACCTCGGATTGGATCACGGTGACCGGCAGGGTCAGGGTCATCTTGCGCTCGAGTTTTTCCAGGTTTTCGACGACTACGGTCATTTTCTCTCTCCTTATCGGGTGCAGTGGGCCCCGGATGGGACCCGGGCCAGTGGGGGCATCTTGGTGCGCGGGGGGGGACTCGAACCCCCACAGTATTGCTACCGTCAGGACCTAAACCTGGTGCGTCTACCAATTTCGCCACCCGCGCGGGATTGCAAAACAGCAACGGGTGGCCTGTTGCACAGCCCACCCGCCTGAAATCGGTCAGCCGCGGATTCTAACCGCTCGCAGCCCGACCAAGCCGCCAGCAGACCTAGCGGCGCACCCGGAACCACGCCGCATACATGGCAGGCAGGCTGAGCAAGGTCAATGCCGTGGCCACGATCAGACCGCCCATGATGGCCACGGCCATGGGGCCCCAGAACACGCTGCGCGACAAAGGGATCATGGCCAGCACCGCTGCCGCTGCCGTCAACACAATCGGGCGCAAGCGGCGCACAGCGGCCTCCACAATGGCGTCCCAAGCGGGCACACCGTTGGCACGGTCTTGCTCGATTTGATCGATCAAAATCACCGCATTGCGCTGAATCATGCCCATCAAGGCCACCACCCCGAGCAAGGCGACAAAGCCAAATGGGCGGTTCAAGGCCAACAAAGCCGCCGCCACCCCGGCAATGCCCATCGGGCCGGTCAAAAAGACCAGCAGGGAGCGGCTGAAACTGTGCAACTGCAGCATCAGCAAAGTGAAGATGATGAACAACATCAATGGCACACCAGCGGCAATGGCCGATGACCCCTTGGCACTTTCTTCCACCGCTCCAGCCACTTGCACCTGGTAAGCGCCCTCGCCCCGGCTGGCCCATTGGGATTGCAATGCGTTGAGCGCAGGCAGCAGTTGCTGGGTCACGGTGGCGCCTTGCAAGCCTTCGGCAATGTCTGATTGAACAGTGATGGCATAAGTGCGGTTCTCGCGCCACATCACACCTGGCTCCCAGGCAAAAACCGGCTTGGCAATTTGGGTCAGCGGAATCGACTTGCCCGATGCGGTGGGGACATAAGCGTTGCCCAAATCGCTGATGGCATCGCGCTCGTTGAGGGGTTGGCGCAGCACCATGTCGATCAGGCGATCGCATTCGCGGAACTGCCCCTCCGGCGTGCCCGAGAGCAACGTGCGGGTGGCTTGGGCGATGGACTGGCTGGTCACCCCCAGGGCGCGGGCTTTGTCTTGGTCCACCTCCAGGCGCAAGGCTTTGACCGACTCATTCCAGTTGTCATTCACCCCACGGGTATTGGCGTTGTCGCGCATCACTACTTTGACTTCGTCGGCGCGTTGGCGCAGCACCCGCGGGTCGGTGCCGACCACCCGAAACTGCACCGGGTAAGCCACTGGCGGTCCATTGGGCAACAGCTTGACCCTGACCCGCACTTCCGGGAATGCCTGAGCCATCCAGCCGG
>CAMDLJ010000317.1 GCA_945901665.1 Bordetella parapertussis
CTTGAAGACCGCCTGGGCGCAGGCTTGTTGGCTGTTTTGCTGGTGATCACCCTGGTCAATGTGGTGGTGCGCTATTTCACCGACCAGTCGTTTGCCTGGACCGAAGAGATCTCTTGCATTTTGATGCTGTTGCTGGCCATGGCGGGCAGCGCCACGGCCTTGGTGCGCGACTCCCACATTCGGGTGGAGTATTTTTTTGAACGTGGCTCGGCCCAACGCCAGCACCGCTTGGCCTTGCTGTCGGCGCTGTCCAATGCGCTGCTGTTTGCGCTCATGGGTGTGTTGTCGGCCCAAATGGCCTGGGATGAATTTCGCTACGACGAGACCTCGCCTGCGATTGGCCTGCCCAAGTGGTGGTATACGGTGTGGTTGCCCATTTTTTGTGGCGTGGTCTGCACCCGCGCCATGCAGCGTTACCAGCGTTTGCGGGGCCAAGCATGATTGGTGCTTTGCTCTTCGTCACTTTCGTGGTGTTGATGCTGGCGGGTGTGCCGATTGGCGTGGCCCTGGGTTTGGGCGGCGTCTTGGCCATTGGTTTGGCCAATATGGACAGCGCACATTTCGGCTTGTTGGCCGTGCCGCAAAACTTTTATGCGTCGCTCACCAAATACCCCTTGCTGGCGCTGCCCATGTTTGTTTTGGTGGGTTCCATTTTTGACCGCTCAGGGGTGGCCCAACGCTTGGTGAACTTTGCCGTGGCCATCATTGGGCGCGGCCCCGGCATGCTGCCGGTGGTGGCCATCATGGTGGCCATGTTTTTGGGCGGTATTTCGGGCTCCGGCCCGGCCAACGCGGCAGCGGTGGGCGGCGTGATGATCGCAGCCATGGCCCGCGCAGGCTACCCGTCGGCATTTTCGGCATCGGTCATTGGCGCGGCGGCGGCCACCGATATCTTGATTCCGCCCTCCATCGCTTTGATTGTGTACAGCGTGTTGGTGCCCGGGGCTTCGGTGCCGGCTTTGTTTGCCGCTGGCATGGTGCCGGGCATCTTGGCCGGCCTGGCTTTGATCTTGCCCACCATTTGGCTGTCGCGTCGCCATGGCTTGGGCCAGGGCGAAGCCAGCCAAGATTGCCCACCCTTTTGGGCCAGCATGCGCGAAGCTTTTTGGGGCTTGATGGCACCGTTTTTAATTTTGGGTGGCATGCGCATGGGCTGGTTCACCCCCACCGAGGCGGCGGCAGTGGCCGTGGCCTATGGTTTGTTTGTGGGCATGTTGGTGCATCGCACCATCAAAGTGGCTGATTTGTTCTCTATTTTTAAGGAAGCAGCCGAGATTTCTGCGGTGATTTTGCTCATCATCGGCCTGGCCTCCATCTTTGCCTATTCGGTCAACACCTTGAGCATCATCGACCCCATCACCCAGGCAATTTTGCAAACCGGCTTGGGCTCCACCGGCGCGTTGCTGCTGCTGGTGGCCTTGTTGCTGGTGGTAGGCATGTTCTTGGACGGGGTGTCGATCTTTTTGATTTTTGTGCCACTGGTCATGCCCTTGATGCGTGCCTATCAATGGGACCCGGTGTGGTTTGGCATCTTGCTGACCATGATGGTGGCGGTGGGCCAGTTCACCCCACCGATGGCGGTCAACCTGATGGTTTCATGCAAAATGGCCGGCGTGTCGATGGAACAAACCTTTCCATGGGTATGGTGGCTGGTGCTGGCAATGATGGTCAGCATGCTCGCTGTGCTTTTTTTCCCACCCTTGGCCTTGTGGCTGCCCCAATATCTGGGGTATTGATGCGCGGTGACTTCCACGATTTTTTTCAACGGGGCCATTGAACCCCTTTTCAACCAGGAGACCACATGAAAAAACTTTCTACTCGCCGCCATTGGCTCAACGCCTTGTGCTTGGGGCTGGGCCTGATGGGCTTGACAGCACAGGCCCAACAGGCTTTGCCCGCCGGCTACAAAGCCGAATACCGCATGTCCACGGTGGTTGGCACCGCCTTTCCTTGGGGCAAGGGCGCAGATATTTGGGCCAATCTGGTGCGCGAGCGCACCCAGGGCCGCATCAACATCAAGATGTATCCCGGCGTGTCGCTGATCAACGGCGACCAAACCCGTGAGTTCACCGCCATCCGCCAAGGCGTGATCGATCTGGCGGTGGGTTCTTCCATCAACTGGTCACCCCAGGTCAAAGAACTCAACTTGTTCTCGCTGCCGTTTTTGATCAAAGACTACGCCTCGCTCGACGCCTTGACCGGTGGCGAGGTGGGCAAAGACATCTTCGCCATTTTGGACAAATCGGGCGTGGTGCCCTTGGCCTGGGGCGAAAACGGTTTTCGCGAATTGACCAACTCCAAGCGCGAAATCAACACCCCAGCCGACCTCAAGGGTTTGAAAATCCGCGTCGTGGGCTCACCCTTGTTCATCGACATGTTCACCGCCTTGGGTGCCAACCCGGTGCAAATGAGTTGGGCCGATGCACAACCGGCCTTGTCCTCGGGCGCGATTGACGGGCAAGAAAACCCGGTTTCCATCTTCACCGCGGCCAAGCTGCACACCGTGGGCCAGAAAAACGTCACCATGTGGGGCTACATGATTGACCCGCTGGTGTTTGTGGCCAACAAAGAAATTTGGAACAGCTGGAGCGTGCAAGACCGCGACATCGTGCGCCAAGCCGCTGTGGATGCTGGCAAGCAAGAAATCGCTTTGGCCCGTGCCGGTTTGGTCGAAGCCGGCCGCCCTTTGTTGAAAGACATCGAAGCCCTGGGTGTGAAGGTGGTGGTGCCCACCGCTTCTCAGCGCGAGCAATTTGTCACCGCCACCCGCGCGGTTTACAACAAGTGGAAGCCCCAAATCGGCAACAACTTGGTGGCCAAAGCTGAGAAGACCTTGGCCGGTGTGAAATAAAGCGAATCCCGGTCTTCGCAAGGTGGTTCCAAACCACGCAAAAGGCTCCCCTTGGGGAGCCTTTTTTTTGGGTGCTGGCGAGGTGCGGCACGGTGGTTCATGGCGTGCTGGCCGCAGCAGAACCGCTGAACTTCAAGGTCCACAAGGCCTTCGCCATCGTGCTCACACCCGCTGGCGTGCAGCCGCCATCAAGCCAGCTTTTTGACCAGCACCACGCTTTTGCGGTCCCAGTTGTATTTGCGCTTGCGCGCTTCGGGCAACGCGTCGATGTCGGCTTGGACAAAGCCGCGTTTTAAAAACCAGTGCATGGTGCGGGTGGTCAATACAAAAATTTGTTGAATGCCCTGGGCGCGGCAGCGTTGTTCAATGCGTTTGAGCACCTTTTCCCCATCGCCTTGGCCTTGGGAGGCGGGTGAGACGGTGAGGGCGGCCAATTCGGCGCAATGCCCCTCTGGGTAGGGGTACATGGCAGCGCAGGCGAAGATCACGCCGTCGTGCTCGAT
>CAMDLJ010000318.1 GCA_945901665.1 Bordetella parapertussis
CGGCCGTCAAAGCCGCCCTGGCCCCTTAAGCCGCCGCTGTGGCCTGAATAAAGTTGCGCCCTCTGGGGCCTTGCAAAGCACGCTGGACCATGTCTTGGGCATCTGCGGGGCTAACGCCATGGTCCTGGAAGTTTGAGGACACGCCCACATGGGACAAGAACCGATCCAAAGCGCTGGCCGGGTCAAGCTCATGGGGCCCAAACACCTGTTGCAAGACCGCATCGCGGTCGGGTCTTATTCCCCACGCCAAACGCCACACCATGGGCAAGGTGAACGAGCAAGCTAAGCCGTGGGTCAACCCATGCTGGAGGGTCATTTCATAGGAAATGTTGTGGGCCAATGCGGTTTTGGTGTTGGAGAAAGCCAATCCCGCCAACAAACTGGCACGGCTGGCCAATGTTCTCAGCGCAACGCTGCCAGGGTTGTCCAGCAGTTCGGGCAAATGGCGCACCACCGTCTGCGCCGCTTGCAGGGCCAAGCCGTCAGAGACCGGATTGGCGTTCACGTTCCATATGGCTTCCAAGGCGTGCGACAAAGCATCCAAATTGCTGTCACGTGTCACCGTGTGCGGCAAAGACAAGGTCAAGGCCGGGTCGACCAAGGCGGCTTCGGGCCAGGTTTGTGCCAGGTGCAAGGAGTATTTTTGATGCTGGGCAGAGGTGCGGTCCCACAATGTGGCCCAGGGGGTGACCTCACTGCCAGTCCCCGCCGTGGTCGGGACCGCGATCATGGGCAGCGCCCGAGAGATGATGGGCGTTTGCCCCTGGGCCAATGCGGCATGGATTTCCGCAAAATCACCGCTGGCCACACCGGGTAAAAACATTTTGGCGCTGTCCAGCACCGATCCACCGCCCACGGCCACCACCACGCAATCGGCATATTGCTGCCAAAACCTTCTGTAATGACCGCTCACCCAACTCAGCTCTGGGTTGGGTTGCACATCGTCGATCACACCGGCCAAAAGGGGACCCAAAAGCACCTCCAACTGAGCCAACAACCCCGTTTCACGGGCTTGGGGAAAAGTCACCACCACCGCACGGCGGCCTTTGAGCAATTGGGGCAATTGGTTCAAAGCGCCCCAACCAAAGGTCACGGCCACGGGGTTGTGAAAATTCCAAGTGCTCAATCTTGTACCTCAAATGAATTTTTTGCGAATCACCGAAGAGATCAAGTCGATGCTGGTGACAAACAAAATGATGATCAACAACACCGCGCTGGTTTGCGCATACTGAAAACCCCGAATGACTTCGTACAGCACCACCCCAATGCCACCCGCGCCGACCATGCCCACCACAGACGCGGACCGCACATTGGACTCAAAGCGGTACAGCGAATAAGAAATCCACAGAGGCATCACCTGGGGCAACACGCCGTAAACAATTTCCTCAATGGCCAAAGCGCCGGTGGCGCGCACGCCCTCCACCGGTCGGGGGTCAATCGCTTCGACGGCTTCTGAAAACAATTTGGCCAAGGTGCCCGTGGTGTGAATCCACAAGGCCAACACCCCAGCGAATGGCCCCAAACCCACGGCCACAATGAACAGCATGGCGAACACCATTTCATTGATGGCCCGAAAAGCGTCCATGAGTCGGCGCACCGGTTGGTAAACCCAAGCGGGAACAATGTTGGAAGAACTGAGCAAGCCAAAAGGCACGGCACACACGATCGCCAACACCGTGCCCCACACTGCGATGTGCAAGGTGGTGATCATTTCCCGCAGATATATCTCCCAATCGCGAAAGTCCGGCGGGAAAAACTCTTTGGCGTACTTGACCATGTTCTCCGAGTCGCGGAACAGGTCCATCGGTCGGATCTCAGCGCCCTGCCAGGCCCAACCCAAAAAAATCAAAAACGCCGCCCAGGCAAACAACTGCAACAGCGACCGCCCTCCCTGAGGGTCGGTTGGCAGCGAAGTGTTTGTGGACGGCGTCATGCTCACTTGACCAGTTTGGCCAGATCAGCGAGCTTTTTGTCGATCTCAGCCATTTTGGCGGTGCGCTCTGCGGGGTTCATTTTTTCATCGCCCTCAAATTTGATGCGGTCTTTGTACAACTCCAACTGGCGGATGGGCACCAGTTGCAAGTCGGTCGAATCACGGAAGCCCGCAATTTGCTGCATGTTCTTCAAAATTTCTTTTTCACGCGCATCTTTGCCATAACCCAGGACAAACTTTTTGATCGCGTCCTTGGTTTCGTTGGGCAGGTCTTTTTTCCACACCAAGGGGTCGCGCGGAATCAGCGGCGAGGTCCACAAAATCTTCAATTCAGCATGTTTGGCTGGGTCGCGCATTTTCAGCTTGTCCAACTCTTCGCTGTTGTTGGTGGCCACGTCGACTTGTTTGTTCAAAACAGCCAGCAAATTGGTGCCGTGGTTGGCGCTGCGGGTCACGCGGAACACATTCTTGGGGTCCAGCTTTCTTTGGCTGAACACATAGTAGGTCGGCACCAAGGTACCCGATGTTGACTGCGGGTCACCCAGGCCAAAGGACAGGGTCTTGCCATTGGCAATCATGTCATCGACCGATTTCAATGGGCTGTCACGGTGGGTGATCACATAGGAGTAATAGCCAGGGCGACCATCCAAATCGATGAATTGCGCAAAAACTTCACCGCCTGCACGATCAACCGCCTCGATGGCTGACTTGTTGCCGTGCCAAGCCAGGTGCACTTTGCCAAAGCGCATGCCTTCAATGATGCCGGTGTAGTCGGTGGCAAAAAAACCATTGATCTTCATGCCGGTGGCTTTGGCCATGTCGTCCATGAAGGGTTGCCACATCGATTTCAAGGCGGTGGATGAATCGGTCGAAATGATGCCGAAATTGATTTCTTTCATCGCCTGGGATTGGGCCGAGGCCACAAAACACAGCGATGCTGCGGCGGTGAGGAACACTTTGCGCGAGATTTTCATGATGGAGAACTCCTGTAGATCAAGGGTTTGGGGAAGAAAAAAATCAAATCGATTCAAGTTCAAGGGTCTCGGTGCCATCGAGCAACTCGTCGACACTGGCGCCATACAAACTGCGCAGGTGCTGGGCGGTGAGGTCCGCAGATGGGCCGTCATAAATGACCTCTCCCATGCGCAGCGCAATGGTGCGCGGGCAATAGCGCCTGGCAAATTGAACTTGGTGCAAAGAAACCAACACCGTGATGCCGTGTTCTCGGTTGATTTTGGCCAGGATGTCCATCACTGTTCTGGCGCTTTCCGGGTCCAACGAGGCAATCGGTTCATCGGCCAATATGATCTTGGCGTGTTGCACCATGCAGCGCGCTATGGCCACCCGTTGCTGTTGCCCGCCCGACAAGGTGCTGGCGCGTTGATAGGCCAAGCCTTCAATGCCAATCATCCTCAGGGCT
>CAMDLJ010000319.1 GCA_945901665.1 Bordetella parapertussis
TCGCGGGTGGCGCAACCACGCCTGTCACCGGTGTTGCGCGCCTTGACCCGCGACCTGGAACGGGTTCAATCCATATCAGTCACAGATACGCCGGCATTGCTGGTCAAGTTCGACGAGTTGGTGCGCATGGTGGACGAATTGCCCTTGGCCAATGCGGTGGGCGTGACCAAGGCGGTCCCTGCGCCTGCACCCGTCAGCACTTGGGCGCGTGCCATCAGTGCCACTTGGTGGGAGCAATGGCTCAGGGAGGTGGGAACCCAAGTGGCTGATTTGGTTCGCATCAGCCGCATCGACCAACCCGAAGCCACGTTGCTGTCGCCCGAACAAGGTTTTTTTGTGCGCGAAAACCTCAAGCTGCGCTTGCTCAATGCCCGCCTGGGATTGCTCGCCCGCCAGTTTGAAGCCTCGCGCAATGATGTGCTGGCTGTGCGGCGCGATGTGCAAAGGTATTTCGAGGCCAGTGGGCGCAAATCCCAGGCGGCTTTGGCCCTGTTGCAAGAGGTCGAGACCCAACTCAAGCAAGTCGAGTTGCCCCGCTTGGACGACAGCTTGACCGCCTTGGCCACTGCGTCGGCAGGGCGCTGACAAGAAGACCGCAATTGGCTTGGTGGCCTTGTTGGCGGTGGCCGTGGGCTCAGCTTTGGTGGTGGGCAGTAACCAAGCCAGCGTGACCTTTTTTTGGTCACCTTACCGCCTGGATGTCTCGCTCAACTTGTTTTTATTGGTGGCCGCGCTGGTCTTTGTGGTCTTGCATTTGGCTTGGCGTGCCGTGGGTGGTTTGTTTGATTTGCCCCGCGAGGCCCGCCGCTGGCGCATGCGCCAACAAGAGCGGGCCATGCATGGGTCATTGTTGATGGCCCAAACCCAATTGATGGCAGGGCGATATATCCGCGCACGCACCCTGGCCCTGGCGGCGATTGAACATGAACGGATATTGAGTCGTTTGCAAACCGCAGAAGACCCCGGCCCTGCCCACGCCACAGAGGTTCGCCATGTGGCCCATTTGTTGGTGGCCGAGTGCGCCCATGCCTTGCAAGACCGGGCGGTGCGCGATCAGCATGCCCAATTGGCCTTGCAGGTGGCGGCCCACATGCCCAAGGGAGCGGCCAATGTCGCGGCGGCACAAGACGCGGTGCATTTGAATGCGGCCCGGTGGTCTTTGGTGGACCGCGAGCCCACCAACGCCATGCTGTGGCTGGCCAAGCTGCCTTTGGGCAGTGTGCGTCGCACGGTGGCCTTGCGCTTGAAGCTCAAGGCGGCACGCTTGTCCCAAGATCACCGTTCTGCCTTGGAGACCGCCCGTTTGTTGGCCAAACACGGCGCTTTTGCAGCCGAGCCCGCACGCAGCTTGGTGCGGGGTTTGTTGCAGTCGGTATTGAGCGATTGCCACGACCAAGGTCAGTTGGTCAAGGTCTGGCAAGGCTTGGATGCCAGCGAGCAAACCATGCCCGAGGTGGCGGTGCACGCCGCCCAGCGTTTGTTGGCTGTGCAAGGTGAGCCCAGTTTGGCTTTGGTGTGGGTGCAGCCGGTGTGGCGGGACTGGGTGCAAAGTGCGCAGCCTTGGTCGGTGGCTTTGAGCGCGGCTTTGGTCGAGGTGATAGTGCAGGCCTTGCAAAGACAAGCGCCCAGTGCCCAGTGGTTGACCTGGGTTGAGCAAGCACGCCTGGCCATGCCGCGCCACAGAGAACTGCAATACTTGGCGGGCATGGTTTGCATGCAACATGCTTTGTGGGGCAAAGCCCAGCAAATGCTGGCCCCCTTGGCGGCCCAATTGGTGTCGCCCGACTTGCAGCGCAAGGCTTACTCAGCCTTGGCTGCGCTGGCTGAACAGCGCAGCGATTCTGCTGCGGCGTTGGTCATGTGGAAGCAAAGCGCTCAGGTGAATTCACCCGCCCAGTGAGTGCGCTGGGCGGGTGAAAAAAAAGGCACCCACGGGTGCCTTTCTGACATCAGGCTTGTTGGCCTGAGGGTGGGTCAAAGGGCATGCTCATTTGGCGCAAGTCCTTTCGGGTCTCGACCAAAATCAGTGGACCTTCGTCGACCACCACGGTGGGTGGGCGTTCACGTGGCACATGGATGGGGCGTGGTTCTGCCGCAATGGCCGCTTGCACCTGGGCCACGCGATCGGCATTGGAGTTCACCCACTCCAAACCGCTTTGGTGCGCCAAGGCATTCAGGTATTGCAAGGGCAAGTCATAGCTGCCGATCTTGGGCATGGCTTGGCGCGATGTCGCTGGGCTTGGTGCTGCGCTGGCATAGGTGGCAGGCTGCGCCATCGTGGCCAATGGTTGGGCGCTGTCATCCGAAGGCCTGTCGTTGCGCTCGCGGCGCTCACGGCCGTAGCGGTCGCGTGAGCGGCGATCACGGCGATCATCGGCTTGGGGTGCTGAGGTCTGGGTGTCGTTTTCACCGCTTTGCAAACCCATGGCGGTGGACTCGCCTTGCAAGGCGCTGCCGTGTGGGGCCAAGCGTGAGGGCTCGTTGCTTGCACCCGCATCTTGCGACTGCACCGTTGGGTTTTGCTCCCCGTTCTCATTGGTTTCAGGTCCGCGAGGACGGCGCTCTCCGCGTTCACGCCGACCTTCGCCGCGTTCACGCCGGCCATCACGCTCGCCGCGGGCAGGGCGTTCCGCAGCGGTGGGGGCGGGTTCAGCAGCGCCATTGGGCTGGATGGGGTTTTGTCCGGCAGCGTCCAAGGTGGCTGGTGCGTTGTCGCGCTCTGGGCGGGCTGGGCGATCGCCACGCGGGCCACGGTTGCGCTCGCCGCGTTCGTTGCTGCGCTCGCCTGGGCGGGCTTCACGGGGTGGGCGCTCGGCACGGGCGGGCCTGTCGCCGCGTTCTTCGCGCTCGCCGCCGCGTTCACCACCGCGCTCGTTGCGGTCGCCGCGTCGTCCGCCACGGCGACCATCGCCTTGGCGACCTTCGCGGGACGGCTCTTTTTTATCAGTGGCATTGCCCGGTGTGGCAGCGGGCTGGGCGGGTGCGGGGGCAGCCGGTGTGCCGCCGCCAAACAGACCTTTGATCCAACCAAAAAAGCCTTTTTCTGCGGGTGCTTGCGCGGCGGGTACCGGGGGCGGCTTGACCGCTGCCGTGGGTGGCGGGGCCACGGGTTTGGGCGTTGCCACAGGGGCTGGTGCATCGGGCAAAACGCCTTTGATGACGGGTGTTTGTTTGTTGGTCGGCTCTTGTGAGCGGCGGGTAACAGCGGTGGGGTCTTCGATGTCCTCGGCCATTTTGTAGCTGGCTTGGATGTTGTCCAAACGCGGGTCGTCGTGCTTCAAGCGCTCGAGCCGGTAGTTGGGTGTTTCCAGGGTTTTATTGGGCACCAGCAACACGTTCAAGCGCTGCTT
>CAMDLJ010000320.1 GCA_945901665.1 Bordetella parapertussis
AAAATGTCCAAGAGCCTGGGCAACTTTTTCACCATCCGTGAAGTGCTCAAGGTCTTTGATGCCGAAACCATTCGCTTCTTTGTGGTGCGCAGCCATTACCGCAGCCCCCTGAACTACAGCGATGTGCATTTGAACGATGCCCGCAACGCCTTGAAGCGCTTGTACACCGCGTTGGCGGCGGTGCCACCCGCACCGGTGGCGGCCATCGACTGGCAACAGCCCCATGCCCAGCGCTTCCAAGCGGCGATGAACGAAGACTTTGGCACCAGTGAAGCCGTGGCGGTCTTGTTTGACTTGGCCAGCGAAGTCAACCGCCACCTGTCTGCCGAGCTGTCGGGTTTGCTCAAAGCTTTGGGTGGTGTGCTGGGTTTACTGCAACAAGTGCCGCAAGCGTTTTTGCAAACGGGTGTTGCGCTCAGCGAGGCAGACATCCAAGCGCAGATCCAAGCCCGTGCCCAGGCCAAAAAAGACCGCGACTTTGCCACGGCGGACCGCATTCGCCAAGAGTTGGCGGCGCAAGGCGTGGTGCTCAAAGACTCGCCCACCGGCACCACCTGGGAGCGTGGCTGATGCCCAGCAAAACCCCCGCGATCAAAGTGGCCACCCCCGAATATTGGGAGGAGGCTTGCAAGCACCTGGCCAAAAAAGACCGGGTGATGCGCCGCTTGATCCCCCAATTTGGCGATGCCAGCCTGCAGTCCCGTGGGGACGCCTTTGTCACTTTGGCGCGCTCCATCGTGGGCCAGCAAATATCGGTCAAGGCCGCGCAGAGTGTTTGGGACAAATTCGCCGTGCTGCCGCGCAAAATGACACCGGCCAATGTGCTCAAGCTCAAGGTGGACGACATGCGCGCAGCGGGTTTGTCCGCACGCAAAGTGGAATACCTGGTGGACCTGTCATTGCACTTTGACGGCGGCTTGCTCAGCACCCAAAAATGGGCGAGCATGAGCGACGATGCCATCATTGATGAGTTGGTCGCCATCCGTGGCATTGGCCGCTGGACGGCCGAAATGTTTTTGATTTTTTACCTCTTGCGCCCCAATGTGCTGCCACTCGATGATGTGGGCCTGATCAACGGCATCAGCCGCAACTATTTTTCGGGCGAAGCGGTCAGCCGTAGCGAAGCCCGCGAGGTGGCCGCCGCCTGGGCGCCTTTTTGCAGCGTGGCCACTTGGTATATTTGGCGCTCGCTCGACCCTTTGCCGGTAGAGTACTGAGCACCCGCTCCGCTTCGACCCAGGAGAAAATTTTGTCGAAAAAAACTTTTCTCGATTTTGAGCAACCGATTGCCGAACTCGAAGCCAAGATCGAAGAACTGCGTTATGTGCAAACCGAGTCTGCAGTGGACATCTCCACCGAGATCGATCAACTGCACAAAAAAAGCCAGCAGCTGACCAAAACCATCTACAGCGACCTCAATTCTTGGCAAATCACCAAGATCGCCCGCCACCCTGAGCGTCCCTATACGATGGACTACATCAACGACATCTTCACCGACTTTGTGGAGATGCATGGCGACCGCCACTTTGCCGATGACCAAAGCATTGTGGGCGGTTTGGCCAGATTCAATGGCCAGGCTTGCATGGTGCTCGGCCACCAAAAAGGACGCGACACCAAAGAGCGCGCCTTGCGCAACTTTGGCATGTGCCGCCCCGAAGGCTACCGCAAAGCCTTGCGCTTGATGAAGACGGCCGAAAAATTCAAACTGCCCGTGTTCACCTTTGTCGACACCCCCGGCGCGTTTCCGGGCATTGATGCCGAAGAACGCAGCCAAAGCGAGGCCATTGGGCGCAATATTTTCGAGATGGCGCAACTCGAGGTGCCCATCATCACCACCATCATTGGCGAGGGCGGCTCGGGTGGGGCCTTGGCCATCAGCGTGGCCGACCAGGTGTTGATGCTGCAATATGCGGTGTATTCCGTCATCAGCCCCGAGGGTTGCGCTTCTATTCTGTGGAAAACCAGCGACCGTGCCGCTGATGCGGCCGAGGCGCTGGCCATCACTGCCCACCGCCTCAAGGCTTTGGGGCTGATCGACAAAATTGTTAACGAACCCTTGGGCGGCGCTCACCGCGACCCCAAGCACATGGCGGCGCAACTCAAGCGCGGCTTGGGCGACGCTTTGCGCCAAGTCAGCGACCTCAAAGTCAAAGAGCTGCTCGACAAGCGCTACGAACGGCTGCAAAGTTACGGCCGCTTCACCGACACCAAAGTCGAAGCCCAATGAGCCCCGGGTGAGCGCCAGCAGCCCCTCCATCGATCACCCGCTGACCCAGGCCTTGCAGGCTTTGGATCCTTTGCCCCCCAAGGTGGTGGCCTTGAGCGGCGGTGCCGACTCCACCGCCATGCTGGTCGCTTGTGCCCAACGCTGGCCGGGGCAGGTCAGGGCGGTGCACATCCACCATGGCTTGCAAGCAGCGGCCGACACCTTCGCCCACCATTGCGAGGCCTTGTGCGCGCGCTGGCAGGTGCCCTTGGTGGTGCACCACGTGCAGGCCCAGCACGCCAACGGTGAAAGCCCCGAAGAAGCCGCCCGCAACGCCAGATACCTGGGCATTGAATCCGTGTTGCAACAGCATTGGGGCGGCCAACTGCGCCATGTGCTGCTGGCCCAGCATGCCGACGACCAGGCCGAAACGGTGCTGCTCGCCTTGTCCCGCGGGGCCGGATTGCCTGGCTTGGCGGCCATGCCTGCCCAGCGCATGCGGGGCGACATCCATTTGCACCGGCCTTGGTTGGCGCTGCCTGGCACTTTGGTGCGCCCATGGCTGCAAGCCCAGGGCCAACCCTGGTGTGAAGACCCCACCAACCAAGACACCCGCTACACCCGCAACCGGATTCGCGCTGAGTTGCTCCCTGTGTGGGAAACACTTTTCCCCAGCTTTCGCCAAACCCTGGCCCGCACCGCCCAGCATGCGGCCCAAGCCCAGGACTTGCTTGACGAGGTGGCCGCGCAAGACCTGGCGCAAGTGGGGCAACCGCCGTTGTTGTCAGCCTTGCAGCCCCTCAGCCCGGCGCGCCAGGCCAATGTGCTGCGCCATTGGCTCAAGGGCTTGGGGGTGCGCGCCAGCCATGCGCAACTGCAAGCGCTGATGCAACAGGTGCAGGCCTGCACCACCCGGGGCCATCACATCCACCTCAAGATAGGCGAGGGCTTTGTGCACAGGGTTCAAGACCGCATCGATTGGTACAATCCCTAGCTTTGCTTCGAAACAGCCTCACACACCATGGCTTTGATCGTTCACAAATACGGCGGCACCTCAATGGGCTCGACCGAGCGCATCCGCAATGTCGCCAAGCGCGTGGCCAAATGGGCTCGCGCTGG
>CAMDLJ010000321.1 GCA_945901665.1 Bordetella parapertussis
ACCACAAAGCCGGGTTGCAACATCAATGCAGCCAGCAACAGGTCGGTCCGCTCTTCTCGATCGCGTTCTTGCCGCTCCAGCCATGCTGCGCCCTGCCAGCCCATCACCGCCGAAATCTCGCGCCCCATATAGCTTTTGCCAATGCCATCCCTGCTGAGTGGCAATGGGCTGTAGCGTTCGGCGACTGGAGCGGACTGCGCCCACACGGCACCGGCAGACATCAGCAGTGTTAAGCACAGGCAGCGCAAGCAATTTATGTATTTCATTTCAGTGCCCACCAAATTTTTCAGACTGAAGCTTGTGCATCGCTGCACTCAGCTTGAGCTGACATGTCTTTTTCATAAGGACCTCGGGTACGTTCAACTGGCCACTCCATATCTGGCCATCTGGCCATCTGGCTATCTGGGAAAGTAATTTTGAATGAATCACATTTGATAGAAGGTTTCGTTGCTCAATGGCTGACATGGTCGCACATATTGAATTTTTCTTGGCACTTCACCAACGCAAAGACAGTGTCGTCCTTCATGGAGATAAAAACCCAAATACCAAGATTTCTATAGGGGCATCATCCTCACACCAAACAGTCTTCAGTCAATTTGTCTATCTTATAAAAAAAGACCCATTAAAAACCCATTTGGAACATCTTGTATGGCAAGAGCAGCAAAGATCAGCAATCCTTTCGAGCAGTCCTTCATGTTCCACATGATTCGAGACTTTTTTCTTCTGCTGGTAATGGTCGCAACGGTTGAAATGGGCATTCGTTATGCCCTCGTGCGCTATGACTATGCCAGCAAAGAGCAGGCCCGCATAGACCAAGCCGCACAAAAATTGGCCAATGACGTGAAGTCCATCATGCTCAATTCGGGGGGGCCTTTGGCAGCTCAAACTGTGTATCCCATACTCAACCGAAACTTTGATGAGCTGGGCCTTGCCATTTCAGTCACGCCATCTGATGTCACGATTGCGTCCATGAAGCAGTCCTTTAATTTGGACGTCAAAGGTTTGCAACCCACATGGAAAACTGGGCCGCATCTGGAATCGGTCGTTGATCTCACCGCCGAGCAGTTTTGCCTGAATTGCCACGTGAAAGCGAAAGTGGGCGATGTATTGGGCAGCGTGAAGGTGGGCAGCTATCTCGAGCGCAAAGAGGCAGCCTGGTGGTCTGAGGTCAAGCTCACGGCCGGGTCCTTGAGCCTGAAGATATTGATTCACACCATCCTGCTGTTCTTCTTGCTCAAGGTTCGAATGGCACCACTATTGTCATTGCGCAGCACCGTCTCGCGCTTGGCCCGGGGTCTCATGGACTTGTCGCCCAGAGCCAAGGTCAATGCTCAAGATGAGTTTGGTGAGCTGGCGCAAGACCTCAACCACTTTCTAGACCGCATCAATGTGGTGGTGACTGATCTCGATCAGATGTTGAACAAAGTGGTGGATGCCAGCAGCCGCCTGGGCAGTTTGACCCGCGACTTGGAGCAGACCGTTGACGGCTTGCGCGAAGGGGCTTCGCGTGGTGCAGATGGACAAATGCAGGAACAAGCCGCGCAGTACCGTGCGCTGGCCCAAACGCTCAGAGAAATGGCTTTGCTAGAAGCCAATATGCAGAACATTGCGCAATCAGGTCAACAGGTGCTGCACCGTTTGACGCATGTGGAAAAGCCCAAATAGGCTTTACGCACCAGGGGGTTCTACATTTACCAAGGTATTTCAGCACCCTTGTGATCCACAAAATGCGCACCTGCCTTGGCTGGAAGCGCCTTCAATGCCGTGAGCATTCCAAGGACAGAAGCATCCGGCTCCAGTAGATGCGTCTGAGAAGTTGTAAACGGGTCAGAAAGCCGAGAACGCACCGTTCCAGGTTGGAGAGCCACCACACGCAAGGACGGGTTTTTGCGTTGCAGCTCTATGGCCGCAGTCTGAAGCATCATGTTCAAAGCTGCTTTGGATGCGCGATACCCGTACCACCCACCCTTTTGATTGTCAGCAATGCTTCCAACGCGCGCAGAAAGCTTGGCATATACCGAAGACCCTTTGGCCAACAACGGCGAAAAGTGGCGCATCACCAAGGCTGGACCAATGGCATTGACAAGAAAGGACTGCAGTAAATGGTCTGCATTCACGCTGTTGAGTGATTTCTCGGGCCCCACGCCGTTGATGTTCAGTGCCCCAGTGGCGTCAACGATGATGGCAAACGGACCCATTGCGCGCGCGAGAGAAGCTTGTGCACCGATCGATTCAGCATTTAAAAGATCAAAGCCACTGCCAGATTGGCGCGATACCACTTCAACGTGGGTACAGTTGGCATCCGCATGGAAGGCCGCAACAAAAGCGCCACCGATAGCACCGCTTGAACCAATGACCAGGGCCTTGTAATCGCCTTGAGCAAATAGCGGCGTGTATTCATCCATGTTTGATATCACCCAATAGCGTCCAAATATCCAGCATCTTAATGAAACATGAATTGCAACACTTCATTTTTTTAAAACCTGATGTATGGCTGAAAAAAAACGAGGAATGCCAGTTTGAAACTTGCATTCCTCGCAGGTTAAATCCAGGTTGGAAGCGGTACCCCAAAAAAGATTTATATTTTTTGGAAGCCCGCGATCTCCGGTCCAGATGTTTTACTTGGGCATGATCACGCTGTCGATGACATGGATCACGCCATTGTCAGCCACGATATCCGTGGCGGTGACTTTTGCTTTGTTGACCATGACGCCGCCCATGGTGGTGATCGTGATTTCAGAGCCTTGTACGGTTTTGACATTACCGGCTTTAACGTCGGCAGCCATCACTTTACCGGGAACAACATGGTAGGTGAGATCAGATGACCTCAAATGCGCAACGGAGCACCGTAGCCGGTCAGCTCTAAATACCCATGGCCGAGCAAGCGTTCCTCTTGCATCAGGCTGACCGCCCCCTCCCAATAAAAGCCGCCGGTGCTGGAGCGCGCGTCTACCTCTTGCGCCAACATCAGCGGCACCAGATGAAAGCTTTGGCCACCAACCAACAAGCCCATGGGTATAGGATATTCAATCAATGACTTAGAGCGCCAGCTTCCCCGTGGCTGCCACTTCAGATCACCCCAGCCTTTGACGGGGAGACCCTGGCGATCACGCGCATCGACATGCGCGTGAAGCGGCTCTGATTTGGCGTTGCGAATTTGAAAAGCCATCAACGTGCCGCCATCCAACAAGTTGATGCCTAACCAGTCCCAACCCACGGCCCCTGGCATTAACAATTGACTTGACCATTCGTGGTCCAGCCACGCTTTTCCCTCAAGCAATTGCGTTTGCTTGCCCAACTGCACACTGGCATTCACTCGCA
>CAMDLJ010000322.1 GCA_945901665.1 Bordetella parapertussis
AAACTCGAACACGCCCATGGGGCCGTTCCACACAATCGTGCCCGCCGCTTTGAGTTGCGTGGCCAAGCGTTGTGCGGTCTCGGGGCCGATGTCCAAAATCAAGTCGTCATCGGCCACCTCGTGGGCTTGTTTCACCGTGGCTGGCGCATCCGCGCCAAAGCTTTTGGCGCAGACCACATCGGTGGGGATGGGCACCGCGATGCGGGCGTCGCCTAATTTTTCGCCCCGTGCTTTCATGGCCGCGATCACCGCCTTGGCCTCGCCCACCAAATCGGGTTCGGCCAAAGATTTGCCAATCTTCAAACCCGCCGCCAACATGAAGGTGTTGGCAATGCCGCCGCCCACGATCAGTTGGTCGACGTTGTTGGCCAGCGCTTGCAAAATGGTCAGCTTGGTGCTGACCTTGCTGCCCGCCACGATGGCGGCGAGTGGCCGCTTGGGGTTGGCCAAAGCTTGGGTGATCGCGTCGATTTCGGCGGACAACAAAGGCCCCGCACAGGCGATGGGCGCGAACTGCGCGATGCCGTAGGTGGTGCCCTCGGCGCGATGCGCGGTGCCAAACGCATCATTGACATAGATGTCGCACAGGGCGGCCATTTGGCGCGCCAATTCTTCGTTGTTTTTCTTCTCGCCCTTGTTGACGCGGCAGTTCTCCAGCATCACCACTTGGCCGGCGGCCACTTGCACGCCGCCCACCCAGTTGGCCACCACCGGCACCTCACGGCCCAGCAGTTCGCCCAAGCGCTTGGCCACCGGTGCCAACGAGTCTTCAGCTTTGAACTCGCCCTCGGTGGGTCGGCCCAAATGCGAGGTGACCATCACCGCCGCACCTGCGGCCAGCGCCATCTCGATACAGGGGACAGAGGCGCGGATGCGGGTGTCTTCGCTGATGTGGCCGTGGTCGTCAAAAGGCACGTTGAGGTCGGCACGGATAAAAACGCGTTGCCCTTGGGCTTTTCCTTGGGCGCAGAGGTCGGCGAAGCGGATGATGTTCATGGTGCAGAAATATTGGTTTTTTTGATTTTAGGTGGCGGCGCTGGGCTGTCACGGGCCTGACATGAACCGCCAAGGGCTAAAGCCATGCGGTGGCGGGGCTTACCAACCCCAGCCCATGTGCAAGGGCAGGTAGACCGACATGCCCACCACAATGGTGCCCAGCACCGCTTGGCCTTGGCCGCGCCGGGACAGGTAATAGGCCACCCCGGCTGCAGCGCCATACAAGCGGGCATCTTGCCACGTGGTGATGAGCGCGCCGTGGCTGACCATCACCTCGGGCACGACCACGGCGGCCAAGGCGGCGATGGGCGCGTATTGCAAGCCGCGCTGGGCCCAGGCAGGAAAGGGCAGCTCGCGGTTCAAGATGAAGAAAAAGCAGCGCGTGAGCAAGGTGACGGCACCCAGGCCCAGCAAGGTCAGGGCTTGCACCGTGTCCATCAGGCAACCGCCTTTTTGCCCCAGGCGGTTTGCTCCACCACCAGGCAAACCGCCACTGCGGCAGCAATGGCCACCAAAATATTCAAGCGCAAGGGCATGGCAAAGGCCGCCACAGCGGCTGCGCTCGAAACCACCAGAGAGACCGCGCGCAAACGGGTTTGGGTGAGGGAGCACAAGATGCCCACCAAGGCCAGCACACCGGCAAAGCCCAAGCCCCATTCCATGGGCACTTGGCTGGCCAAGAAGATGCCTGCCAAGCTGGCCACTTGCCAACCCAACCAGGACAGAAAGCAGTTGCCGCACAGGTAGGCCATTTCGGCGCGTTGGCCCGCAGCGTTTTGGGCGGGCGCAGGATGGCGCTGGACAAATTGGACGTAGTTCAGATCGGCCACCAAGTAGCCAATTGACATGCGCTGCCAGCGCGGCCAGGCCATCAAATAGCTGCGCAAATGCAGGCTGAACACCGCAAAACGCAGATTGACGCAAAACGCAGTGGCCAGCACCACCCACACGGGTGCACCGGCGGCCAACAAGGGCGTGGCGGCGAGTTGGGCACTCCCGCCGTAGACCAACAAGGTCATCCAGATGGAGACCTCGGTGCCCAAGCCCGCTTGCACCATGGCCACACCGGTCATCAGGCCCCAGGCCCAAATGCCGGGCGAGACTTTCAGGGTGTCAAGCATGCCCTCGCGAAAGGCCGGGTGGCGAAAATTGGCGGGATCAAAGAACATGATGGGTTCAGGCTGTGGGCTCAAACGCCCAACATTTGCCCGCGCCAGTCGGCCGCGTCGCCGCGCAAAAAGTCGGCCACGCCCAGGCGCTTGCCACCGGGTTTTTGCAGTTGCAACAAGCGCAGCACGCCGTCGCCGGTGGCCACATCCAAGCCTTGCGCATTGGCTTGCAGCACCAGGCCAGGTATGGGCGCGCTGAGGGTGTCGGCATGGAAAGGGTCGGCGGTGGAAGGAGCTGCGCTGGAAGCGTTGGCGTTGGCGTTGGCGGCAGCGGCAGTTGCGCCCGCACTGAACGGGGCTTGTGCCTGAGCAGGCAAGGCTTGTGCCGACCAAATTTTCAAGGGCTGGCCTTGCCACAGCGTGTGCGCACCGGGGAAGGGGTCGAAGGCGCGAACGCGCCGCGCCAGCACGGCGGCCGGCAGCGACCAGTCGACCAGCGCTTCGTGTTTTTCGATTTTGGCGGCATAGGTGATGCCTTCCTCCGTTTGGGGCTGGACCGCCCACGGGCTGGGTTGGGCCAGCACGTCGAGCAAGGCCTGCGCACCCAATGCAGCCAAGCGATCGTGCAAGCGGGCGGTGGTGTCTTCCACATCGATGTCCATGGCGCGGCGCAAGAGCACTGGGCCGGTGTCCAGCCCCACATCCATTTGCATGATGCACACGCCGGTTTGTGTGTCGCCCGCTTCGATGGCGCGGTGGATGGGTGCGGCACCGCGCCAGCGCGGCAACAGCGAGGCGTGGATGTTCAAGCAGCCCAAGCGCGGCACGGCCAAGGCCCAGGCGGGCAAGATCAGCCCATAGGCGGCGACGACCATGGCATCGGCCTGGGCTTGGCCGATGGCGTCTTGCGCGGCGCGGGCGTCGTCGGGGTATTTGCCGTCCAAGCGCAGGCTGCGCGGTTGGGCCAGTGGCAGTTGGTGGGCCAGGGCAAATTGCTTAACGGCCGATGCCTGCAGTTGCAAGCCGCGCCCAGCGGGCCGGTCGGGTTGGGTCAGCACCAAAACAATCTGGTGCCCGGCCACATGCAAAGCGCTCAGGGCTTGCTGGGCAAATTCGGGCGTGCCCGCAAAGATCAGGCGCATGGGCTCAGCGCAGCGACTCGCGTTGGGCCTTGAGGATTTTGCTGCGGATGCGGGTGCGCT
>CAMDLJ010000323.1 GCA_945901665.1 Bordetella parapertussis
ACCACTTCGATGCCCTCGGTGCTGTCGCTCAAGCGCATCAAGTTGTGGCGCACCAGCAGGCTGACTTCGCCCACCACGTGCACGGGTGAGCGTAAAAACAAATCAAGGGATCTGGCCACCACGCCTTCGCTGGTGTTTTCCATGCCAACCACGCCAAATTGCGCCGCTCCAGCCGCAGTGGCGTGGAACACTTCGTCGAAGTTGGCGCAGTAGCTCAGTTGCACCGCGCTGCCAAAAAACTCAATCGCGGCCTGTTCGCAAAAAGTGCCTTGTGGACCCAGCACTGCGACGCGTTGGGGGGCCTCCAAGGCCAAGCAAGCAGACATGATTTCGCGCCAAATGGCGGCCACATGGCTGCCGTGCAAGGGGCCGGGGTTCAGGTCTTGGATTTTTTGCAGCACCTGCGCCACCCGGTCGGGGCGGAAAAACGGCGAGCCTTCGCGTTTTTTGATCTCGCCCACTTGCTCGGCCACCCGCGCACGTTGGTTGAGCAGTTGCAAAAGTTGTTTGTCCAGCGCGTCAATTTGATCGCGCAGCGGGGCCAGGTCGGCCGAGGTGACGGGGGCTTGTGGCTGGCTCATGGGTGTTGGTGGCAAAAGGTGGCTGGGGCTTTAGGCCTGGGTTTTTTCAAAGTCTTGCATGTAATCGACCAAGGCTTGCACACCTGCCAATGGCATGGCGTTGTAAATGCTGGCGCGCATGCCACCGACTGATTTGTGGCCTTTGAGTTGAAGCAAACCGCGTGCTTGGGCACCGGTCAAAAAAGCGGGGTTCAGTGACTCGTCTCGAAGGAAAAATGGCACGTTCATGCGCGAGCGCGACGCGTCTTGCACGCGGTTGAGGTACAGGCCAGAGTTGTCGATGCAGTTGTACAGCAAGGCGGCTTTGGCTTGGTTGCGCGCTGCTAACGCGGCCACCCCTTGCAAATCGCCCTCGCGTTGGCCAGCGATCCACTCAAAAATCAGACCCGCCATGTAAATGCCATAGGTGGGTGGTGTGTTGAACATCGAATTGTTTTGCGCCACAGTTTGGTAGTTGAAGGCGCTGGGGCAAATGGGCAAGGCGTTTCCAAGCAAGTCTTTGCGCACCACCACCAGGGTCAGGCCAGCCGGGCCAATGTTTTTCTGTGCCCCACCAAAGGCCAAGCCTACCCGCGACCAGTCCACCGGGCGCGACAGCACATGGGATGAAAAATCGATCACCAGGGGCGCGTCGCAGCCCAGGGCTTTGAGGTCGGGCAGGGTGTGGCATTCCACGCCATGGATGGTCTCATTGGTGCACAGGTGCACATAGCTGGGTTGCGTGCTCAACTGCCATTGGCCGGGCGCTGGCAGGTGATCAAAACCTTGGGCCTGGCTGCTGGCAGCCACATGGGTGGGGCCATAGCGTTGGGCTTCGCGCCAAGATTTTTCACCCCAACTGCCGCTGAGCACAAAGTCAACCGTGGCACCGCGCCCCAGATTGAGCGGAACAATGGCGTTCTCGGCAATGCCACCGCCTTGCATGAACAAAATATCGAACGCGCTGGGGATGTTCAGCAAGGCGCGCAAATCGTGTAGTGCCTTGTCGTGGATGGCCATGAACTCTTTGCCCCGGTGGCTCATCTCCATCACGCCCATGCCACTGCCGTGCCAGTCGCTGATCTCGGCGGCGGCTTGTTGCAACACCTCCAAGGGCATGGCCGCCGGGCCAGCAGAAAAGTTATAAGGCCGGTTCATGCCGTTTTAGGGGGTGGGCTCGCTGGGTGCAGCATTGGCGCCGTCTTCATCGCCCGACTCGCCCTCGCCCTCTTGGCCCTGGGCATCGTTTTCCACAATGCGTTGCAAGCCATTGAGTTTGGCGCCTTCGTCCAAAGCAATGAGTATCACGCCTTGGGTGGCGCGACCGAGTTCGCGGATTTCGCTCACCCGGGTGCGCACCAACACGCCCCGGTCGGTGATCAGCATGATTTCGTCTTCCGCGCGCACCAAGGTGGCGGCCACCACTTTGCCGTTGCGCTCAGATTGTTGGATGGCAATCATGCCCTTGGTGCCGCGCCCATGGCGGGTGTATTCGTCAATCGGCGTGCGCTTGCCATAACCTTTTTCGGTGGCGGTGAGCACGCTGTTGCGCACCACGCCATCGGTGGGTGTCTCGGTGGCATGGGTTTCTTGTTCAGCCACCAGCATGGCGATCACGCTTTGGTGGTCGTCGAGCATCATGCCGCGCACACCACGCGCGCTGCGGCCCAAGGGGCGCACGTCGTTTTCGTCAAAGCGCACGGCTTTGCCACCATCGCTGAACAGCATCACATCGTGCTGGCCGTCGGTCAAGGCCGCGCCGATCAAAAAGTCGTTGTCGTCCAAGTTGACCGCGATGATGCCGCCTTTGCGCGGGTTGTTGAACTCATCGAGCGAGGTCTTTTTGACCGTGCCCATCGAGGTGGCCATGAACACAAACTGATCGGCCGGGAAGGTGCGTGCGGGTCCCGTGAGGGGCAACACCACATTGATTTTTTCGCCTTCTTGTAGCGGGAACATGTTGACGATGGGGCGACCGCGCGATCCGCGTGAACCCTCGGGCACTTCCCACACCTTGAGCCAATACAAACGCCCACGGTTGGAAAAGCACAAGATGTAGTCGTGCGTGTTGGCAATGAAGTGTTGGTCGATCCAATCGTCCTCTTTGGTGGTCGTGGCTTGTTTGCCGCGACCACCGCGTTTTTGAGCCCTGTATTCCGACAGCGGTTGGCTTTTGATGTAGCCCAGGTGCGATAGCGTGACCACCATGTCGGTGGGCGTGATCAGGTCTTCGGTGGCCAGGTCTTGGGCGTTGTGCTCGATCACACTGCGCCGCGCGCCGAGTTTGGTTTGGCCAAATTCTTGGCGCAGTTGGGTCAACTCGTCGCTGATGATCGCCGACACCCGCTCAGGGCGGGCCAAGATGTCGAGCAAATCATCGATCTCAGCCATCACCTCTTTGTATTCGTTGACGATCTTGTCTTGCTCCAAGCCCGTCAAGCGCTGCAAGCGCATTTGCAAAATTTCTTGCGCCTGGGTGTCGCTCAAGCGGTACAGACCGTCGGCCCCCATGCCAAATTCTTTTTCCAAACCATCGGGACGGTAGTCGTCGGCATTCACCACGCCACCATCGGTGCGGGCACGGGTCAGCATGGTGCGCACGAGTTGACTGTCCCAAGAGCGGGTCATCAACTCGGCTTTGGCCACCGGTGGTGTCGGCGCTTGGCGGATGATGGCAATGAATTCATCGATATTGGCCAAGGCCACTGCCAAGCCTTCCAGCACATGTCCGCGCTCGCGCGCTTTG
>CAMDLJ010000324.1 GCA_945901665.1 Bordetella parapertussis
GGCATGACCACCACCCAAGCCGCGTCGGGCATTTTGCGCATCGCCGCAGCGGCCATGTCGCATGCGGTCAAAGGCGTGACCACCGACCGGGGCTTGGACACCGGCGCGTTTCCGCATTTGTTTGCCTATGGCGGGGCTGGCCCCTTGCACGCGTCCATGGTGGCGCGCGAGTTGCGCATCCCGCATGTGATCATTCCACGCGCCCCTGGGCATTTTTCGGCCTTTGGCATGTTGCTGGCCGACTTTCGCCGCGACTTGGTGCGCTCGCACTTCATCACCTTGGCTGAGCTGTCTTTGCCCCAACTCGATGCCTGGTTTGGTGAACTCGAGGCCGAGGGCTTGCGCACCCTGGATGCGGCCGAGGTGGGCACGCACAAAATCATGGTGCAGCGCCATTTGGACATGCGCTACATCGGCCAAGAACATGCCGTGACCGTGGAAATCCCCGCCGCCGCCTTCAAGCGCAAAAACCTGGACGCGCTCAAAGCCGTGTTCGACGAAGCCCACCGCGAACGCTATGGCCGGGGCTCTCCCAATGAGCCCGCCGAAATTGTCAGCCTGCGCAGCACCGTGATTGGGGTGCTGAAAAAGCCAGTGCTGGAGACCATCCGCTCGGGCTCGCGCAAACCCGTGGCCAGCGCCTTGCGCGGTCAACGCCAGGTTTATTTCGAGGGCGAAGGCTGGCTGAACACCCAGGTCTACCACCGCGATGAACTGCGCGCCAACAACCGGCTAGAAGGCCCCGCGCTGATTGAAGAACACGCCACCACCACCGTGCTGCAACCCGGCGACCGCCTGCATGTCGATGCCCACGGTAATTTGCACATCGATGTGGCCCAAACCGAACGCCAGCCCTGAGAGCGCATGTGAACCATGAACAAAACACGTCCTAAAACCAAAAAAACGACCGTCTCTGCGGGCGCAGCCAAGCGCACGGCCGCCATGAATAAAGCCGACCCGGTGGCGGTGGAGTTGGTGCGCAACAGCTTGGTCGCGGCCACCGAAGAGATGAAGTCGGTGCTGATGCGCACGTCCTACAACATGATCATTTACGAGGCGCTGGACTTCACCGTGGGTTTGTTTGACCGCCAGGGTCAAACCCTGTCGATTGGCTTGGGGCTGCCCATGTTCATCCGCGGCATGAGCGACGTGGTCAAGGCCAAAATCGAGCACTGGGGGTTGGACAACATCCACCCCGGCGAAATTTTGTTGACCAACGACGCCTACATCACTGGTGCCCACCTGAACCATTTGACGTTTTCTATCCCGATTTTTCACCAGGGCGAGATCGTTGCGTTTTCCACCTGCATGGCGCACTGGCAAGACATTGGCGGCATCCTCAACGGCGTGACCACCGACATTTATGCCGAGGGCTTGCAAATTCCTTTGGTGAAGTACCACCGCCAAGGCGTGCTCAACGAGGAAATGCGCGACCTGATTTTGATGAACGTGCGCCGGCGTGACCGTGCAGCAGGCGACTTGGAAGCACAGTTGTCGGCTTGCCGCGTGGGCGCCAAGCATTTGGAAGAAATGCTCTCGCGCCACGGCGAATCGGCTTGGCAATTGGCCATCGACGCCATCATGGACCACACCGAGGCCGAAGCCCGCGCCCAGGTGCGCGCCATGCCCGATGGGGTGTATGAGGCCGAGTCTTTCATGGACGACGACGCCGTGGACATCGATCAGCCCGTGCCCATCCGGGTCAAGGTCACGGTGCATGGGGATGAAATGACGGTGGACCTGAGTGGTATGAGCCCGCAGGTCAAGGGATTTTTCAACTCGGGCGCGGGTGTGGCTTGTGCCCAAGTGGCCTTCAAGTGCCTGACCATGCCCAGCGACCACCCGATCAACGACGGCAACTTTCGCCCGCTCAAAGTGATCTTGCCCCCCGGCACCGTGGTCAGCGCCTTGCACCCATCGGCCATGCGGGTGTGGATGACCTACCCCATGACCGTGGTGGACACCATCTTCAAGGCCGTGGCGCAGGCCATCCCTGAAAAAACCATTGCTGGCCACCATGCCGATTTGGTCATCGCCAACGTCAACGGCATCCACCCGCGCGACGGCAAGTTGTGGATTTACCTGGGTGGCCTGATTGGTGGCGGCTGGGGCGCCAAGCACAACGAAGACGGCGTCAATGTGACGGTGTGCATGAACGATGGCGACACCCACAACGGCCCTAGCGAGCAGGTGGAAAACAAGTTTCCCTTGTTGGTCAAGTACTACCAATTGCGCGAAGGCTCTGCCGGTGCGGGACAGTTCCGTGGTGGGCTGGGTGCGCAAGCCGAGGTGGTGGCTTTGACCCGCGTCAATTACCAAACCCGCATCGACCGGGTGAACCACCCGCCCTGGGGCTTGCTGGGCGGGCACAGTGCCTTGGGCAACCAAGTGGGCATGCGCAAAAAAGACGGCAGCTTGACCCTGTTCCCGGGGGGCAAAGTGAACATGCGCTTGGAAGCCGGTGAGTCCTATGTGCTGCACTCGGGCGGCGGCGGCGGGTTTGGCCCGCCCGCAAAGCGCGAGCGCAGCGCTGTGCTGCGCGATTTGCAAATGGGCTACATCAGTTGGCAAGAGGCCCATGAGGTGTATGGCGTGCAACCCACCGCCCAAGAAATCGCCCAACACGATTTGGTCGGCGGGCCGGCATGAAGCAAGCCCTGGCCCAATTGGGCGCGGCCCAACGCGCACAGCAGCGCCGCGCCCCGCCGGCGGCACGCCCGTCCGCACGCAAAGCCCATGGCGGCGTGCAGGCGCTGGACCGCAACGGCGAGTGCGTTCGCGCCACCTTGTTGTTTGCGCGCTGGCAGCGCTGTGGCATGGGCCGCATTTCATTGATGAACGGTTGCGCTTGTGGCATTGACGCTGCCATTGAAATTGGCGGCTTGGACGCCATGATCTTGGACCACCTGCTGCAACGCTTTGCTCACAGGCCCGGCTTGCTGCCCGTGCTGCAAGCGGCCTTGGCCCAAGCCGACGCGGGGCGCCAGGCCTTGTCCGATCTGCTGGAAGGTGTATCCCAACCGCACAATGCACTGACCACCCCCGACATGAACACCTTGCTGGACGCCTTGAGCGTGAGCATCGCGTCCATTGAAGAGCACAGCGCCATGCGCTGACCCCTAGCACACCCAAGGAGACCCCCATGACCATCAAACCCGCGCGCCAACACTTGCGCTTTTGGACAGGCTTGCTGCTGGGCTGCGCCCTGGCCCCGTTGTGGGCGCAAAGTGGCAAGTTCCCAGATGGACCGATCAAAATGATTGTGCCCTTTGCCCCCGGCGGCGGCGTGGACAC
>CAMDLJ010000325.1 GCA_945901665.1 Bordetella parapertussis
GCCACGCGGCCGTCTGCGCGCACATAGCCCATGAACTCGGCGTGGCGAGCCGGGGCCTCGGGTTTGACATCGGCGCAAAACGCATAGTCGCGTGCAAAGTCGCCCTTGTTGGGGCCCATGTCAAGGTTGTGGGTGTGCACATGCTCGCCAGCTGCGATGTCCTTGGAGGCAAAGCCAATGATCTGGTTGTAGCGGCGCACTGGCGCACCCGTGGCGACGGCGCGGGTGGCGACTTTGTGCCCCGGCGGGATCAGGCCGCGCACTGCCACGCCCTCCACCAAAGCGCCCGAGAGCAGTTGTTGGCGGCTGATGACCACGTCATCGGCGGGATGGAGGCGAATGGTGTGGCTCATGGGGCAAAAGCGCAGGGCTGGGATGGGTCATGTTGAAGGGGGCGCGGCACTCAGGGAAAACCTGATTGGACAAGTAGTCTGCCCCCGCCCAGAATGCTCCCACACCCCCCCAGGGCCGTCAAGCATGGACCCACCCGAGCAAACCCTTGGCCAGACACTGATTTGTTTCGTTTCTTCTGCACGGCTCACCCCGACGCCCCTATCTTGAACACCAGCCTGCATGAAAGCTGTGCCAGGCACACCTCTTCAACCCCACACGAGATCACGCCACCATGAGCCAACGCCTCCAAGGAAAAACCGCCCTCATCACCGCTGCCGGTCAAGGCATTGGCAAAGCCGCTGCTTTGGCCATGGCCAGCGAGGGCGCCACCGTGTGGGCCACCGACGTCAACCCCTCATTGCTCAGTGCTTACCAAGGCATTGCGGGGGTGCACACCGCCACACTCGATGTGCTCGACAAAGCTGCCATTGCGCGCCAAGTTGCTGCGCTGCCAGCCATCGATATTTTGTTCAACTGTGCTGGCTTTGTGCACAACGGAACGGTGCTCGAGGCCACCGATGCCGACTGGGACTTTGCCTTCCAGCTCAATGTGCGGGCTCAGTTTTGGATGATCCAAGCCGTGGTGCCTGGCATGCTCCAGCGCTTCAAAGACCACGGCCACTCGAGCAGCATCATCAACATGGCCAGCGTGTGCTCCAGCGTCAAGGGCTTGCCCAGCCGATTCATTTATGGCACCTCCAAAGCCGCGGTGATTGGCCTGACCAAAAGCGTGGCCGCTGACTACGTGCGCCAAGGCATTCGCTGCAATTGCATTTGCCCGGGCACGGTGGACACGCCCTCGCTGCAAGACCGCATCAACAGCTATGCCGACCCGGTGCAAGCGCGCAAAGACTTCATCAACCGCCAACCCATGGGGCGCTTGGCCCAAGCGCATGAAATCGCCCCCATCGTCACCTTTTTGGCATCCGACGAGTCGGTGTTCGCCACCGGTAACGCCTATATGGTTGACGGCGGCATGACCATTTAACCCCCTGTTCAATACACATTTCAAAAAAGAATCACCATGAACCAATATGACATGAAGGGCCGCCATGCGGTCATCACCGGTGGCGCCACCGGCTTGGGCTATGCCATTGGCCAGCGCATGCTGGCTTCGGGCGCACGCATCACCATTTGGGACCGCGATATCGGCGGCATGGGCACGGCTGCCGAGCAACTCAAAAAAATACACCCCGGCGCCCAGGTCGCTTGTGTGCATGTGGACGTGGCCCAGCACGCCAGCGTGGTGCAAGCCACCGCCCAAACCCTGGCCATTGCGCCGGTGGACGCCTTGGTCAACAGCGCAGGCATCACCGGGCCCAACACCAAGTTGTGGGACTACCCAGTGGACGACTGGCGCCAAGTGTTTGACATCAATGTGCACGGCCTGTTTCATTGCTGCCGCGAGTTGTCGGCCCACATGCGCACGCGCAACACGGGGCGCATCGTCAACATCGCCTCGGTCGCGGGCAAAGACGGCAACCCCAACGCCAGCGCTTACAGCGCCAGCAAAGCCGCGGTGATTGGCCTGACCAAGTCGCTGGGCAAAGAATTGGCCGACACCGGGGTGCGGGTGAATTGCATCACCCCCGCAGCGGTGCACACGGCCATGTTTGACCAAATGACACCCGAACACATCGCCTTCATGCTGAGCAAAATTCCCATGGGCCGCTTTGGCAAGGTGGAGGAAATCGCCGCCATGGTCACCTGGTTGTGCACCGACGATTGCTCGTTCTCCACCGGTGCGGTGTTTGACCTCTCGGGCGGGCGCTCCACCTACTGATGCGCGTGTGCTTTGGGCGCTCCCACCCGGTGCGCCAAACCGATACACTCCACCCCGCACACGGCCCATCGCCGTGACACCATTTATTCAGAAAGGCAACCCATGAAACTCGTTCGCTACGGCAAACCCGGCCAAGAAAAACCCGGCCTCATCGACGCACAAGGCAAGTTGCGTGACCTGAGCAAGGTCATCAAAGACGTCACCCCCGATCAACTCAACGACAAAGCCTTGGCCAAGTTGCGCAAGCTCAAAACCGACAGCCTGCCCTTGGTCAAAGGCAAGCCCCGCATGGGCTGCCCGGTGACCAACGTGGGCAAGTTCATCGCCATTGGCCTGAACTACGCCGACCACGCTGCCGAGGCCAACTTGCCCCTGCCCAAAGAGCCCATCATCTTCTCCAAGTTTGTCGATTGCATCCAAGGCCCAGACGATGACGTCATGCTGCCCAAGGGCTCGGTCAAGGGCGATTGGGAAGTCGAACTCGGCGTGGTCATCGGCACCACCGCCAGCTATGTGTCACAAAAAAGCGCCCTCGACCATGTGGCCGGCTACTGCACCATCAATGATGTGAGCGAGCGCGAGTTCCAAATCGAGCGCGGCGGCACCTGGGACAAGGGCAAGGGTTGCGACACCTTCGGCCCCATCGGCCCTTGGTTGGTGACGCGCGACGAAGTCCCCAGCCCCCAAAAGCTGAGCGTGTGGATGGAGCTCAATGGCGAGCGCATGCAAAACGGCAACACCAAGAACATGATTTTTAACGTGGCCAAGTTGGTGAGCTATGTGAGCCAATTCACCACCCTGTACCCCGGCGACGTGATCGCCACCGGCACCCCCGCTGGCGTGGGCATGGGCATCAAGAAAAACGGCAAACCCTCTCCGGTGTTTTTGAAAGCCGGCGACGTGATGACCGTGGGCATCGAAGGCCTGGGCGTGCAAACGCAAAAAGTGGTGGGCTACAAAAAGCGCTGAAGCTTTTTGCGCCTGCTTCAAACGGCCCTCGGGCCGTTTTTTTATGGGGGTCAGATTCCAATTTATTTGGCGAATTTTTTTGGGTTGCCAATCTATACGCCTTTCTGGCTGAACCCGCCCCGCTGGCGGGTACGCCG
>CAMDLJ010000326.1 GCA_945901665.1 Bordetella parapertussis
AGTAAAGCGCTTGCAGCAAGGTGGTGTTTTGCACGTGGTGCCGAAAGGCTTGCTCTTGCCATATCGTGATGGGCACGGTGACGCTGTGATGGCTGCTCACGCGCAAGTAGTAGTGTTGGTTTTGCGTGTCGATCTCGACAGGAAAAGCACAAAAGCGATGCAAAAAAGGCCTGGATTTCAAGGGTCGCTCGCCACCAGTACGCACCACCGGGCGCTGCGGGGCATAAAAATCCACTTGGTTCAACAAGAAAAAAGGCACCTCCAGCACCCAATTTGCTGGTGCATCGGCAGCGCGTTGCAGCCCGACACGGACCCAATAGACAGACTGCGTAAAGCCCATGTTGATTTGACCTTGTTCAATGGGCCAAGGCTTGTATAAAGCGGTGTTTTCTGGGCGGCTGGCTTGCTCAAAGTCCATGTCTCCTTGCTTGTCCTCGAGTATGGAAATATTTTGCAAGGCAGACAAGGATGACATGCGGTTTGTCAATAAATCAGCTTGGGCAGCGCCAAATCCGACCCAACAGCCCAAAAACAACCCTAAACGCAACAAATGAAAAAGCATCAAAAAAAATTCATGGATCACATTTATATTAGCAAAAATATTAATTCGTAACAAAAATGTCGGATTTATTCGTATAAATGTCGAAATTGAAATGTTGGTGATTTATGCCTTCAAAACTAACATATGTTTTAAACCTTTGGTCCGTTGCAAGAAGTGGACGATAAACGCCACCTGAATTGGACGGCGTGGGTGAATTTTTCATGAATTTTCAAGGATGAGACATGTTTGAGCAAGTCGTGCCTGTCAACAAAGATCGCCATGCAGGCAAAAAAATCCGATCCAGCAACGATTTTCGTTTCGCTGCCAAGTTCCATGTGGCCTACGTCACCGTGCATGAATTCGCACGCGCTGCGGCCATTTACCCATTGGTCTTTTTGGAAGACAAAGCCAGCGATGACTTTCGCCCGGTGGCCTTGATGGGCTTAGACGCCGGAGAAAATCTGTTTGTGGGCAACGATGGGGTCTGGGCTGGCTCATACATACCCGCCATCATCCGCCGCTATCCGTTTGCGCTGACCAAGGCCGCTGAGGCCGATCGTTTCATCGTCTGCATCGACGAAGCCAGCGACTTGCTCAGCGACACCGAGGGTGCCCCCATGTTTGATGAACAGGGCAACCCCACGCAAGTGATTGAAAACGTCAAGCGCTACTTGGGCGAACTCCAGCAAATGGACACCATGACCCATGAGTTCAGCAAATTCCTGATCCAAAATAATTTGCTCACGCCCTTGAACATGCGGGTCAATGCGGCCAGCCAGGTGCGCAACATCACCGGTTGTTACGTCATCAACGAAGAGCGCTTGAACAACTTCACCGACGCCAAATTTGTCGAGATACGGCAAAAGGGCTACTTGCCAGCCATCTATGCGCACCTGATTTCACTGTCACAAATTGAGCGTTTGGCCAGCATGAAAAAACCTGCGTCATCGGTCAGCACAGAGGATGCCCCTGCCAGCACCGCTGCACGGCGCAAAACCAAAGAAGTCCTTCAATAAGCGACCTTTTCTCCCCGCAGGCACTGCTTTTGTAAGCACTGGGGAGGGAGATGCGGGCAAGGGCTATATTTTTTGAGGGATGGGCATGGACAAGGCATGGTGCCAGCGGCGGTGGTTGACACATGGTGTATCAACGGTTTTGTGGATGGCTTGTGTCCATGCGCAGGCCCAGACTTTCACCGAAGTGGTCGCTGCCGCGGTGCAGGTCAAGCCTTGGGGCTTGAAAGAGCTGATTGCGCAAGTGCGCACTGCTAACAAAGACATTCGCAATAAACAAATCGAAAGAGACGTCTCTGCCACGGGCATTGACCGGGCGGTTGCAGCCTTTATGCCCATGGCCACGCTGTCGGCCACCAATGGCGTCAATCGGCAGCCCAGTACCTACGAAGAAAAGTTGTCTCGCTCCACCGAGGCTGAAAAGCTGACCAACGCCATGAGCAGTTTGTACATGCGGGATGGCCAAGACTACGCGGCAGGGGTGAGCCAACTGCTGCCCAGTGGTGCCAAACTGGAAGCCAAGACGACCTTGTCGCAGTTCATCACCAACATCAACCAAAACGATGCCACCCGCCCCATTGGGGCCAAAGACAACCGCACAAATTGGGGCTTGACCTTGACCCAGCCCTTGGCCAAGGACGGTGGTGTGGCCGTTACCCTGGCGCGGGCTCAGGTGGCCGATTTGGACGTGGATGTGGCCAAGCACACCTTGGGCGAAACAGAATCGAGCATCGTGGCCGAAGCCACGCTGGCCTATTACGAATTGGTCATGGCCCAACACCGGGTGACTGCAGCCTCGGAAAAAATCCAAACTGCCCAGCGCTTGTTGAGTGAAGCCCGCGCCTTGTCACGTCAAGGGCGACTGGCCAACATCGATGTGGTGGAGGTCGAGAACTCGCTATCGAGGTTTCGCGCCGGTTTGAGTGAGGCCAAACAAGGCGAGCGCGAACGCCTCAACCGCCTCAACACCTTGATCATGGCCGTCACTGGCAACGATGTGGCCGTGTGGAAGGCGGCCGACGAATTGCCCGAGGTGCCCAGATCGGCCCAAGCCCATCCATTGGAAGCGGCTTTGCGCACAGCGTTGGAGTCACGACACGATTATTTGATGCAAAAAAAGATGCTCGAACGCGAAGGTGTTCAGTTGGTTTATGCCAAAAACCAAGCCTTGCCGCGCATCGATTTGGTCGCCAGCTACGGCCAAAATGGCTTGGCCTATGCCGCTGGCACTGCCTTCGGCTCAGAGGTGATGCGTGACTATGCCACTTGGAGCCTGGGCTTGCAGCTTCAAGTGCCCTTGGGGGGCAATTTGCAGGGGCGTGCAGACGTGGCCGCTGCCAATTTGCGCCGTGAAAACGCTTTGATGGCCATCAAGGCGCTGGAGGTGCAAATCACCAACGACATCGATACCGGTGTGCACATGCGCAACAGTGCACTGGAGCGTTGGATCCATTGGCAAGAGGTTGCCGTGCGCGAACAACTGCAACTCGATGTGGAGCGCAAAAACTTCAAAGCCGGGCGCAGTGAAATTCGTGAAATATTGATGCGTGAAGAAAAAACCATCAATTCGCGCTTGATGGTGATCGAGCAGCAATTGGCCCACGCCAGAGCACAAGTCATTTTGGAGTCGGCCCAAGGCATATTGCTGCAGCGCTGGCCTTCCTGAACACGGATGTGGATGAAATGACTGCTTATCCCCCGCCACCTATCGCGTTCT
>CAMDLJ010000327.1 GCA_945901665.1 Bordetella parapertussis
CATCGCCCGCGACAAATACGCACCTCACAATCGCACCGTCGATGTGCAAGAACCGGGTTTTGATGGCGAAAAAGTCATCTTGCCCGCCTGTACCCAAGAGGCGCTCAACGCCTATGTGCAAAGCGGCATGCTGAGCGCGGCCCAAGACCACGACATTGGCGGCATGCAGCTGCCCTACACCGTAGAGGCGGCGGCCAATGCGTTTTTCGCATGCGCCTCGGTCAGCATTGGGGTCACCATGTTGACGGTGGGCAACGCCAATTTGCTCATGCAACACGGCTCTGATGTGCAAAAACAAGTCTTTGCCCTGAACGAATTCAACGGCCGCTTTGCCGGCACCATGTGTCTGAGCGAACCGCAAGCTGGGTCGTCCTTGTCCGATGTCGCTACCCGCGCCACGCCCGACGGTGACGAGCATGCCAGCGACCCCTTGGGGCCACGCTTTCGCCTCAAGGGCAACAAGATGTGGATTGCCACCGGCGACCACGAGTTGACCGAGAACATCATCCACTTGGTGTTGGCCAAAATTCCAGGCCCTGACGGCAAAACCATCGCCGGCACCAAAGGCATTTCGCTGTTCATCGTGCCCAAACATTTGGTCGATGTCCAAGGGCAACTGACCGGTGAACGCAACGATGTGGCCTTGGCCGGGCTGAACCACAAACTGGGCTGGCGCGGCACGGTCAATACCTTGCTCAACTTTGGCGAAGGCAAGTACCCGGTGCGGGGGTCATCTGGCGCCATTGGTTACTTGGTGGGCGAGGCTGGCAAGGGTTTGCAATGCATGTTCCACATGATGAACGAGGCCCGCATTGGCGTGGGTTTGGCCGCCACCATGCTGGGAATGGCGGGTTACTACGCATCGCTGGATTACGCCAAAACCCGCACCCAAGGTCGGCCTGTGGGGCCAGCAGGCAAAGACCCCTCGCTGCCACCGGTGCGCCTGATTGAACACGCCGATATCAAGCGCATGTTGCTGGCGCAAAAAGCCTATGGTGAGGGCGCTTTGGCGCTGGGGCTGTACTGTGCGCATTTGGTGGACGAGTTGCACACCGGCGACGCCACGCAAAAAAGCGATGCCCAATGGCTGCTGGAGGTGCTGACCCCCATTGTGAAAAGCTGGCCCAGCGAATGGTGTTTGGAGGGCAACAGCTTGGCCATCCAAATCCACGGTGGCTATGGCTATACCCGCGATTTTCCGGTCGAGCAATATTGGCGCGACCAGCGTCTGAACATGATCCACGAAGGCACCCACGGCATCCAAGCCATGGACTTGCTCGGGCGCAAAGTGCTGTTGGAAGACGGGCGCGGCTTGAAACTGTTGGGCGAGCGCATGCAAGTCACCATCCAACAAGCCCTTATTGCCAGTGGTGGCGAGCGACGCGACGCGATTTCTTTGCAAACCCATGCCGCTGCCCTGCAACAAGCTTGTAGCGATGTGGTGAAAGCCACCCAAGCCGCTTGGGCAGGCGGTGAACCCGCTGTGGCCTTGGCCAACGCCGTGCCTTACATGCAGGCTTTTGGCCACACCGTCATCGCCTGGGTATGGCTGCAAGTGGCCTTGGCCTCACAAGGCGAGGGCGACGCCAACCTGGGCCGCAGACAGGCCTGCCAGTTTTTCTTTCACTACGAGTTGCCCAAAATTGGCGCTTGGTTGAACGTGGTCAACAGCCGCGACAACACCTGCGCCCACACGCCGGAAGCGGCGTTTTAAGCCCCCGGCACAATGCCCAATCGTTTCGACTTTGCCCCAGCCCCATTTTTCTGAGAGATGCCCACATGACCCGCACCGTCACCCAACTTTTTGATCTGCATGGCAAAACCGCTTTGGTGACCGGGGGTTCACGGGGTTTGGGTTTGCAATTGGCCCATGCCTTGGGCGAGGCCGGTGCGCGCTTGATGTTGACTTCGCGCAAGCAGGCCGATTTGGATGAAGCCGTGGCCGAGCTCAAAGCCGCTGGCTTGAACGCCACAGCCCTGGCCGCCGATTGCGCGAACGAGAGCGATATCCATCGCTTGGGCGCTGCGGCATTGAGGGAGCTGGGCCATGTGGATATTATGGTCAACAACGCCGGTGCCAGTTGGGGCGCACCCGCCGAAGACCACCCTTTGGAAGCTTGGGACAAGGTGATGAACCTCAATGTGCGGGGCTATTTTTTGCTCAGCCAATACATCGGCAAGCACGACATGATCGGTCGCCGACAAGGCAGCATCATCAACATCGCCTCGATCGCCGGCTTGGGCGGTAACCCCAAGGGCATGAACATGCTGGCTTACAACACCTCCAAAGGGGCCGTGATCAATTTCACCCGCGCCTTGGCGGCCGAGTGGGGCGCGCACAACATCCGCGTGAACGCCATTTGTCCAGGGTTTTTCCCCAGCAAATTAACCGCCGCCACCTTGGCCAAGATGGGTGACACCTTGGCTTCGCACGCTCCGTTGAACCGTTTGGGCGACGACGAAGACCTCAAAGGCCTGTGTGTTTTGCTGGCGTCTGATGCGGGCAAACACATCACCGGCCAGTGGATGGCGGTCGATGGTGGCGTGAGCATCATCACGGGCGGCTGAAGCCATGGGGCCATCCACCCAACCCTCGGACGGGGGCTTTGGCATCCACATCCCATTTGTGGCCATGCTGGGCTTGCAGTTGCAGCGTTTTGAAAATGGCGAATCCGACCTTTTTTTGCCCTACAAAGCAGAACACGACAATTCTTTTGCGGTGATCCACGGCGGCACCCTGATGACGGTATTGGACGTGGCCATGGCCAGCGCGGCCCGCAGTGTGGACCCGGACAAGGGGGTGTTGACCATCGAGATGAAAACCAGCTTCATGCAAACCGTGCGTGGGGACTTGTGGGCACAGGGCCGACTGTTGCACCGCACCCAACGCCTGGCCTTTGTGGAAGCCACCATTTTTGACACATCCCGGGCCCGTTGTGCCCATGCCACCGGCACCTTCCGCTACGTGGCGCGCAACCCATCCGGCCAAGCCGACACACCCATCGCTACCGACTGAACTCAGGAGACACCCATGACCATCAATCACCAATGGCAATTGGTACAACGCCCCAGCGGCGAAGCCAGCCCCGATAACTTTGCCTGGGTCAGCGCACCCATTCCCAGCCTGTCAGAAGGCCAGGTGCTGGTGCGACACCATTTCCTGAGCCTGGACCCGTATATGCGTGGCCGCATGAATGACAGCAAAAGCTATGTCGCGCCCCAACCGCTCAACAGCGTGATGATTGGCGGC
>CAMDLJ010000328.1 GCA_945901665.1 Bordetella parapertussis
TCCGGCCCTGCCGATTGGGGCTATTTGTCGGGCTCAGGATTGCTCATGGCCACCAGCTCTGGGCGCTTGGCCGGGGAAGCCGCTGCCGCACAAGTGGGCGCATCCAAAGGCTGACCGGCGCCATGGCACAAGCGCCCTGCTCTGCCCACCTTGGTTAACAAAAATCATGGCCCGCCGTCCACTGGTTTTGTGCGAGAACATGCGGGCCGTGCCCTACGTGCCCTTTTACTTGGCATTGGCGGGTGGCTATTGGCAAAGCGAAGGCTTGGATGTGCACCATGTGGTTTCACCGGCCACCACCAACACCCCTTTGAAGCTGCTCGACGGCAGTGCCGATGTGTCTTGGGGCGGGCCGATGCGGGTCATGATGCACCATGATGCCGACCCGCGCTGCCCGCTGGTGTGCTTTGCCCAGGTGGTGGCCAAAGACCCTTTTGTGTTGATTGGGCGCAGCCGCAAACGGCGTTTTCAGTGGGCTGATTTGCAAGGCCTGCGCGTGGCACCGGCCGGTGATGTGCCCACCCCTTGGATGACCTTTCAAGACGACTTGCAACGTGCCGGGCTCGACCCCACACGCGTTGCCGCACACCGTGTGCGTCCGATGGCGCGCAACCTCAACGCCTATTTGCGCGGCCACGTGGATGTGGTGCAACTGTTTGAACCCTACGCTGATCAACTGGTGCAGCAAGGTCAAGGCCATGTGTGGCACCGCTTCACGCAGCGCGGTGACATTGCCTACACCACGTTTTACGCCACGCGCACCATGACCCAACGCCGCCGCGACGACTGCCTGCGCTTGGTGGCTGGCATGGCGCGCGCACAGAAAGCCTTGGCTGCATCCAGCGCAGCCGATGTGGCCCAAGCGGTGGCGCCTTTTTTGCCCTCGCTGGCACCCGAGGCCTTGACCCGAATGGTGCACAGCTACCGCTTGCATGGTCTGTGGGCCACCCAACCCGACTTGCCCGCGAGTGCTTTTTTGCGCCTCAAAGCCGCTTTGGTCTCAGGCGGTTTGATTCAACGCGACCCCAGCTACGTGCAGGTGGTGGACGAAGCTCTCAGCCTGAACCCTTGAACGAAGGACCTTGCCCATGCATCCCAGCGCCGCTGTTCCCACCATCCACATCGGGCCTTTTTTAGACGGCGATCCTCAAGCGCAAGCTCAGATTGCGAATCAGGTGGCGCAAACTTGTGAGCAAACAGGTTTTTTGATCATTTCGGGCCACCGTTTTCCCAGCGGATTGTTCGAAACCGCCACCCAACAGCTGTTTGATTTTTTCGATCTGCCACATGCGACCAAGCAGCAATGGCACCCCACAGGCCCGTCCAAGCAGCGCGGCTTTCATGGCTTTGCCACGCGGGGGCTGGCGCACACCTTGGGGCAAAAAACGCCGCCCGATTTGCGCGAGTCTTTGTTCCTGGGCCCGATAGACGATCACCAGGCGCATTACCAACACCTGCCGCAAGCTGCCACCAGTTATGCCCCCAACCTGATCCCCAACCTGCCCACGGGGTTGGACCAAACTTTGGAGCGCTTGTACCGCGCGTATGAACGCTTGGCCGAGGACATGATGCGCTTGTTTGGCGCCGCTTTGCGCTTGCCCCCAGGGTATTTTGACGGGGTGTTGCAACGCCATTTCAGCATTTTGTCGTGCCACCACTACCCCGTTTTGTCAGAAGCACCCATGCCACATCAACTGCGCACCGGTGCGCACACCGACTATGGGGCGATGACCATCTTGGCGTCTACCGATGCGCAAGGTGGCTTGGAGGTGCAAATGCCCGATGGCCAATGGCGTGCCGTTCAGGCCCAACCAGGCGAGTTTGTGGTCAATTTGGGCGACATGATGGCGCGCTGGACCAACGACCGATGGGCCTCGACTTTGCACCGCGTGGCCAACCCGCCGGTGGGCATGGCCCAAAGCCGTCGCTTATCGATCGGTATGTTTGTGCACCCCAACTACGATCAAAGCATTGCCAGTGTGCCCACCTGTGTGGCCCCGGGTGAAACGCCTCGCTACCCGGCCATGACAGCCGGCGAACACATTCAGCGCAAGATCGAAGCCAGCCACCTCAAGGCTTGATTCAGCCCAAGAGTTGTCCCAGGGCTTGACCGATCGCTGTCACCTGGCTGGCACTGTCGAGGTTTTGCAACGTTTGCTGCAACAAGACCACGCCCTCAGGCTTCAAAGTCAGCGCGGCATTGGCATTGAATTTGGCCAACACACGCGCATCACTGGGTGGACGGGTGTGGTTGCCGTCGACATCGTCAATGCGCTGGGTGATCTTTTCTCCGTTGGTCAATTCGCAAGTGATGACCGCTTCAAAGCGCTGCGGGAAGCGCGCATCGGCCAATGGCACCCAGCTGATTTTTTGGGCCAAGGCGCGCACATCAGCCGTTGCGCTGCGCTCAAAACTGGCCACATCCACACGCCCCTCCACCCAACGCAGGGCCACGGTGATGGGCAAGCTCCAGCGGGCCGCATGGCCATTGGCGGGGTTCAATGCGCGGGACCAGGGTTCGCAAATGATGGGCGCTGCCCCTTCGGGCACCTCGCACACCAAGGACTTGATCTGCGAAACCTCAATCCCCCGTTGGGCCAACAAACCCGCGGCCTCAATGAACGGGTGCAGGTAATGACAACACGGGTGGAATTTAATGGCAGCGTCGGGCATGTGCCAGCGCTGGCCCAAGTCCGCCAAGGATTGGGTAAACCGCTCGGCCGCGGCGCGATCATGCGCGAATTGGGCAAACAAGCCCCAGCGGCCATCGAGCGCCGTCTCTGGCCCGGTCATTCCCGCCTGGGCCAACTGCACCGCCAACAGCCCGGAATGGGCGGCCCAACCGGGGTGCAAAGATTTGACCGACGATCCATTGCTGACAAACTCCATGACACCGCTGGACTGGCTCAATGCGATGCCCAGGGCAGCCACAGCTTGGTCTTCAGACAAACCCGCCAACTCTGCACCCACCCACGCCGAGGCCAGGGTGCCCGCCACGGAGCTGGCCTGAAACCCTTGGGCATGGAACCCCCCCGGTGCGGCCAAACCCATTCGGGCCAAGGCCTCCCAACCACGCACATAAGCGCCCAGCATCGCCGCACCCGAGCTGTGGCGTGCTTGGGCCATGGCCAAAGCCGCTGAAGCCACCACCGAACTGCCATGGATGATGGACCCCGTGTGGGTGTCGTCAAACTCCAGGCTGTGCATCAAGCCGCCATTGACCAAAGCGGCATC
>CAMDLJ010000329.1 GCA_945901665.1 Bordetella parapertussis
TCGGTCAAGGCCCGCGACGGCATCATCAACACCGAACTCGAAGTGCGCCGCCTCAAGCTGGCCATCGACACGGTGATCAACAGCCCCGATGCGCGCAAAGAAGGCTTTGGTCAAATCCAAGGCCCACGCATGGCCCTGATGGCCTCGCAAGTGTCAGATGCCTTCAACACCAAGTCACGCGTCAACCCCGATGCGATTTGGAACGGCAGCTTTTTGCCCAGCGCCAAAGACCTCGACATCCTGCCTAAAAAATAAGCGCCTGAATTCATGACTGCTGCTGCCGAAAACTTCGTCGACTTTCAAAACGTTTGGCTGGCCTACAACGACGAGTTGTTGGCGCAAAACCACTTTGCGGTCGAAGACATCAACCTGCAGGTCAAACAAGGCGAGTTCATCGCCATCGTGGGGCCTTCGGGTTGCGGCAAATCCACTTTCATGAAGCTCACCACCGGCTTGCGCCGCCCCACCAAGGGCAGCATCCATGTCGGTGGGCAAATGGTCGACGGTCCGCTCAAGATCAGTGGCATGGCGTTTCAAGCGCCATCGCTGCTGCCTTGGCGCACCACCTTGGACAACGTGCTGCTGCCGCTGGAAATTGTCGAACCCTACCGCAGCCAGTTCAAAGAAAAACGCGCTGAATTTGAAGCCCGCGCCATCGACTTGTTGCGCAGTGTGGGCTTGGGCGGCTATGAGCGCCAATTCCCTTGGCAACTCTCGGGCGGCATGCAACAGCGCGCCAGCATTTGCCGCGCCCTGATCCATGAGCCCAAAATGCTCTTGCTCGACGAGCCCTTTGGCGCCTTGGACGCCTTCACCCGCGAAGAGCTGTGGTGCACCCTGCGCGACCTGTGGACCGAGCGACGCTTCAATGTGATCTTGGTCACCCACGATCTGCGCGAGTCGGTGTTTTTGGCCGACACCGTGTATGTGATGAGCAAAAGCCCTGGCCGCTTTGTGGTGCGCCGCGAGATCGATCTGCCGCGCCCGCGTGATTTGGAAATCACCTACACCCCCGCATTCACCGACATCGTGCACGAATTGCGCAGCCACATCGGCGCCATTCGCAAGACCTGAGCCGATTGCCAAGCCCCATGAACAACAAAACACTCGAACGCTGGTCGCCCTTCATCCTGCTGGTGTTGACCCTGCTCATCTGGGAAGGTCTGTGCCGGGCCTTCTCGGTGTCTGAATTTATTTTCCCCAGCCCATCGCGCATTGCCCAGCAAACCGTCGAGTATTCGGGCGTGATCGCCGCCCACGCTTGGCGCACCTATTGGGTCACCATGGCCGGCTTTGGCCTGGCCATCGTGGTGGGCGTGCTGCTGGGCTTTGTGATTGGCAGTTCGCGCTTGGCCTATGCCGCGGTTTACCCCTTGATGACCGCCTTCAACGCCCTGCCCAAAGCCGCCTTTGTGCCGATCTTGGTGGTGTGGTTTGGCATTGGCATTGGGCCGGCCATCTTGACGGCTTTTTTGATCAGCTTCTTTCCCATCACCGTCAACATCGCCACCGGCTTGGCCACCTTGGAGCCTGAACTCGAAGACGTGTTGCGCGTGCTCGGCGCCAAGCGCTGGGATGTGTTGGTCAAGGTCGGGCTGCCGCGCTCCATGCCTTACTTTTTTGGTTCGCTCAAAGTGGCCATCACCTTGGCCTTTGTCGGCACCACCGTGTCCGAGATGACCGCTGCCAACGAAGGCATTGGTTACTTGCTCATCTCAGCCGGTTCAGCCATGCAAATGGGCCTGGCCTTCTCCGGCCTGGTGGTGGTGGGTGTGATGGCCATGGCCATGTATGAGCTGTTCAGCTACATCGAAAAGAACACCACCGCCTGGGCCCACCGCGGCTCACAAAACACCTGAGCTTGGCCACGCGCCTTGCGGCTTTTTCCACGGACCCCCGTGGAAAGTCTCAGCTTTTGTGAGTTTCCACCTTTGCAACAGTCAAATGGCTTGACTTGTTGGCCCTTAAAGACAAGGGTGAACCCTTAATCATTCAGCCAAAATAAAAAAATGAACCCCATGTGAATTGATTGGCATATTTTTCTTTTTTAATCATTGATTTACGAATATCATCAGCCCCATAACAAGCGGTATTTTTAATAATTCCGACATTTCAAAAAGGATGCCGATACATGAGCTCAGCACCAGCGCAGCCCAATCCCCCTGTGTCCACCCAACCCACGTCGATGGACTGGCTCTTCCTGCTGTCATGCGCAGTGGCTTTGGCCTTGGTGGCCTGGTTCGGGAAGATAAATTACACAGAAGCCACCAAAACCGAGACCGCCAAACGCAATGGCGAAGCCGTGGTGACTTGGATGCAAGACGCCACCGCTGGCCGCTTTGAACCCGGCTTTGGTGTGGCCGCCTGCGCAGGCACTGCGCCACCCCCTGCGGGCGCTGCACCGGCCACTGCAAAAGCCCCCAACACCTGGGGCGGTTGTTTGGAAGCCATCTTGAAGGAATCCAACATGAAGGCCTTGGACAACCCGTTTCGAGATGGCCTTGCGCTGCACTTTGCCCCAGCCTGTAACACCGAAGACCGCAGCTTGGCGGGCAACATCGTGATTGAAAAAATCACCGCCACCCCACCTGGGTCGGCCATAGCGACCATCATTTCTCCGATCACCCCCGATGTGGTCATCGATCAAAAAATCCAGGTGCGCCTGTCCGTTTGTGACGATAGTGCTTATGCGGTCAAAGTGGCCGAGTTCGAATTCTGAGGTGCACCATGGAACAACCCCGCAAAGCCATCCGAATCGCCGACCTGGATGCCGCTCATTTGATCGGCGCCCAGGTGGATGCCGACATCTCCCCTGATTTGCCACGCCGCCAATGGCTGTATGCCTGGCTGCTCAACCCCAATATCCCGGGCAATTACCAAAAGTCGGTGGACAAATGGATAGCGATTTTGATCGTCGCCAATTTGTTCACCATGGTGCTCGAACAAGTCCCCGCCATTTTTGAACCCTACAAAAACTGGTTCCACGCCTTTGATGTGTTCTCAGTCGTGGTGTTCGTGATCGAATACCTTACCCGTTGTTACCTGGCGCCCGAGGACGAAGAATTCAAAGCCAAAGGCAACCCCCGCCTGTCGTACATGGCCAGCCCCTTTGCCGTCATCGACTTGCTGGCCATCCTGCCCTTCTTGTTGCAAGCCTTTGTGCCGGTGGACCTGCGCGCCCTGCGGTTTTTGCGACTGCTGCGGATTTTAAAAATCTTCCGCATTTTGCTG
>CAMDLJ010000330.1 GCA_945901665.1 Bordetella parapertussis
ATGATCGAGATGGTTCAATGCCGCAAGCACATTGCCCAGGTCTACGGCATGAATTTCGACTTCGACTTCACGGCCACCTTGCGCAGCATCAAAGCCCCCACCCAGGTCATTGAGTGCTGTGTGCCCCAAGAGGCCCACCTGGGTGCACAAGGGCCCAAGATGATGAAGTTGCTCAAAAACGGCGAATTGGTCACCTTGCAAAACGCAGGCTTTGATGCCACCGAAGCCTTTGCCAGCGACATTTCGCGCCACGCGAGTCGGTTTTTTCTTCAGCCCTGAAAGTTCATCATGCGCATTTGGCACCAAAGCTTCACCGACCTGACGGTCATGCCCTTGTATCGAAAAACACTGACCGAACATGCGGCCAAGGTCATGGGCTCAGATGCGAGCGTGATGATCCATGGCTTGCGGCCGGGAACCTATGCCCCCGGGTGCGCCCCCATCGACGCCATCAAACACCGTTATGTGGCAGCGGCGTTGGAGATGCAAATTTGTGATGCCGCCATGGTGGCCCAAAACGAAGGCTATGACGCGGTGGCCATTGGTTGTTTTTTTGATCCGGCTTTGCGCGCTGCGCGCTCTTTGGTCAACATCCCGGTGTTGGGCTTGGGCGAAACCTGTGCCTTGGTGGCCTGTTCATTGGGTCGCAAATTTGGTTTGGTGACCTTGTGCGCCGACCAGTCGGATGATTACTCTGACCTGATGCACGCCTATGGCTTGGAGCGGCGCTTTGCGGGCGCCGTTGCGCTAGAGCCAGCGATTGATGAGTTTTCGCTGGAGGCCGACGAAGCATTGGCGCAGGCCATCGAAGCGCGTTTTGACGCCGCTTGTGCGCACATGATTGCCCAGGGCGCAGACATCATCATTCCAGCCGACGGGGTGCTCAACGAATTTTTGGTGCGCCGTGGCCGCTTGCAAGCCCAAGGTGATGTGCCGGTCATGGACAGCTTGGGGGTGTTGTTTCAACACGCGGCTTTTTTTGCGCGCATTGCCCGCACCACCGGTGCTGGCGTGAGCCGCCACCAGATGTACTTGCAACCCAGCGCCGCCATGGTGGCGCATGTGCGCCAGTTTTCGGGTCAACCGGCGTTGAGCCACAACTTCTCGGGCGATCGCTGAACCTGTGCCCACAGGGCACCCCGGCTTGGGGCCTGCCGCACCTTCAAGGCAGCAGCACCACTTTGCCAAACACATCGCGTGCAGCCATGGTGCGGTGGGCCAGGGCCGCTTGGGCCAGCGGCATAGCGGCATGAATCACGGGCTTGAAGCGGCCTTGCGCCACCAAGTCCATCACCAGATTGAGCTCGGCAAAGTTGGCGTTGCGCGAGCCAATCAATTGCAATTGCCGGCGAAAAAATGGAATGATGTCCACCGCCACCACCTCGCCCGCATGGGCCCCCACGGTGACGATTTTTCCATCTGTTTTGAGGCTGGAGAGGCTTTGGGTGAACACCTCACCACCAATGTGCTCCATCACCAGGTCAACACCCTTGCCCTGGGTCAGCGCCAGCACTTGTTCTGAAAAATGCGGATGCTCGGTGTAGTTGATCAGGTGGTCGGCCCCCAAATCTTTGGCGCGGGCCAATTTGCTGTCGCTGCCGGCGGTGGCCAGCACCGTGGCACCCGCGTACTTGGCCACTTGCACAGCCGCGCTGCCAATGCCTGAGCCTGCGGCTTGGATGAGCACCGTTTGACCCGCTTGCAAGCCGCCGCGGTTGATCAAAACATGCCAAGCCGTGCCAAAGGCAATTTGGCTGGCGGCCGCTTGCTCAAAACCCATTTGCGGGTGCAAAGCGCGCAAAGACACCAAAGGCACTTTGACATATTGAGCGTAGCCCCCCGGCAAACCCATGCCAAAGAAATGCCCATGCGCACACAGGTTATCGCGCCCGGTCCAACAAAACTCGCACTGACCACAGGCCAAGCGACTGGCCACCCAAACCCGGTCGCCCTCTTTGAATGCACCGCCAGCGCTGCCCAAGGCGGCCACTTCTCCCGCAAACTCACGCCCCAAGATGTGCGGAAATTGAATCGGCACGCGGGCCGTACCGGCGCGCACATCCAAATCCACATGGTTGACGCCTGTGGCACGCACCCGCACCAAGGCCTCACCAGGGCCGGGAATGGGGCACTGCGTTTCTTCCAACACCATCTCTTCAGGGTCACCAAAGCGGTGGAACCATGCAACCTGCATCTTCATGGGTGAATGCCTTTCAAAGCTGTGGGCGGCGAAGCAGCGATGGGGTTTGGGCCATGAAGTGATTCGCCAATCGCAACAACAAACCCTCTTGAAACGGGTGCCCCACCAACTGAAAGCCCCAAGGCAAACCCAATGGGCAAAAGCCCGCCGGAATTTGAACCACGGGCAAGCCCAATAAATTGAAAGGCCGGGTGTACATGGTGATGCGGCCGATCAAGGCGCGCACCGCTTCCCCACTGCGATCCACATCCGAATCTGCGATGGTGGGCAAGGCATAGGGCATGCACGGCAGGATCAGCACATCGATGCCCCGCATGGTGGTGTCCATGAAATGGCGGCTGAGTTGCGTGCGCCAGCGCAAGGCGTCAATGTATTGGGTGGCGGGAATCAAAAACCCGGCCTCGGTGCGCGAGCGAAACAAAGGCGTGTAGTCTTGCGGACGCTCACGCAACCAGGGCCCGTGGATGCTGGCCGCCTCTGACTTGATGATGGTCTCGGCACAGCGAAACAAAGCTGTCATGTCTTCGATAGGTACCGCCTGAGACTGTGTTGCGCAATCGCGCAACACGTCCAGAGCGGCCTCGAGCATGGCTTGCACGCCTGGCTCCACCCCGCCCAAGGCAGTGACATCGGGCACGCCCACACGCACGCCGCGCACCGACGCCCCCAGGCCCGCTTCGTCATCGGTCACCGCTTGGGCAATGGATGTGGCGTCCAGCGGGTCATGGCCCGAAATCAAGCGCATCAAACGCGCCGCGTCCACAGCCGAGCGCGCCAGCACGCCCACATGATCGAGCGACCATGCGCGCGGCATCACCCCATATCGGCTGACCCGGCCATAGGTGGGCTTGAGCCCCAACACCCCATTGGCCGAGGCAGGCAAGCGAATCGACCCGCCGGTGTCTGTGCCCAGCGCACCAAACACCAAGCCAGCCCCCACGGCCACACCCGAACCGCTGGATGAGCCGCCTGCAATGTGGTCGGGGTGAAAAGCACTGGCGCAGTGCCCGTGGTGAATGTTGTGC
>CAMDLJ010000331.1 GCA_945901665.1 Bordetella parapertussis
GTGCGGGCCATCAAAAACCGTTTTGGCGCGGTCAACGAAATTGGCGTTTTCGCCATGACCGAAAAAGGCTTGAAGGGGGTCAGCAACCCCAGCGCTATTTTTCTCAGCCAACACGCCGAGCCGGTGCCGGGCAGCTGCGTCATGGTCACGCTCGAAGGCACGCGGCCTTTGTTGGTGGAAATCCAAGCCTTGGTCGACAGCGGCGGGCCCAGCCCGCGCCGCTTGAGTGTGGGCTTGGACCGCGACCGCTTGGCCATGTTGCTGGCAGTGCTGCACCGCCATGCCGGCGTGGCCTGCATGGACCAAGATGTGTTCGTCAACGCGGTGGGCGGGGTGCGCATCAGCGAGCCGGCCGCTGATTTGGCGGTGCTGCTGTCCATCACCTCGAGCTTGCGCGGCAAGCCCCTGCCCAAGGGCTTCATCGCTTTTGGTGAGGTGGGTTTGGCGGGCGAGGTGCGCCCCGCGCCGCGCGGCCAAGAGCGTTTGAAAGAGGCCGCCAAACTGGGCTTTAGCGTGGCCGTCATCCCCAAGGCCAATGCGCCTAAAAAACCCATCGAAGGCATGACGGTGCATGCGGTCGAGCGGGTGGAAGAGGCCATGGCGGTGGTGCGCGGCTTGGGTTGAGGGGCCAACAGCGCATTGTTTGCGCTGGCGCAAAGTGCCAAGCATCTGAGGTGCTTACAAACGGGGCATGACGCATGCACCTTGGATTCAACACCCTCGCCACCTCACCCCACACCCCAGGGCCTGCCTCAAGCGGGTGGTCAGTCTTGCGCTGACGCTGGCCTGTGCCGCAGCCCCCGCAGGTGCAATGACCCCAGCCGACATGCTGGCGGGCTACGCCCAAGCGTCGGGCCAAGCGCCCCAATCGGTGAGCGGCCAACAGTTTTTTGACGCCACCCATGGCAAAGAGTGGAGTTGCAGCACCTGCCATACCAAGCAACCGACCGCCGAGGGCACGCACGCCCGCACCCGCAAAGCCATCACCCCGCTGGCCCCGGCGGCCAACCCCAAACGGTTCACCGACAGCGCCAAAACCGAAAAGTGGTTTCGGCGCAATTGCAACGATGTGCTGGGCCGCGAATGCACCGCCGCCGAAAAAGCCGATGTGCTGGCCTGGCTGATCGGCCTCAAACCATGAAACACATCTGCCCCATGAAAAACACCCGCTTCAACCCGTCACCCACGCTTCACCCACTGCCATCGGCACGGCTTCAGCCTCAACCACAACCACCCTGCAAGGGCGACAGCATGAAAACCCATGGGCCCTGGTGGGCCTTGATCGGGGCTTTGATGGGGACTTTGGGCGGCCTGGCCCACGCCGATGACGCGGTGCACGCCCCAGCTTTTGCGCTGTACACCCAAGAGTGTGGGAGTTGCCACATGACCTACCCCACAGGCTTGCTGCCGGCGGCCTCATGGCAGCAAATCATGCGCGGCCTGAAAACCCATTACGGCTTGGACGCTTCGTTGGACGAGACCAGCCAGCTGACCCTGACCACCTGGCTCACCGCCCATGCGGGCACGGGCAAATACGCGCGCGAAGTGCCCAAGGATCAACGCATCACGCTGTCAGCGTGGTTTGTGCGCAAGCACCGCGCGGGCGAGGTGCCCACGGCTGTGTGGCGGCGCAAGTCGGTGGGCAGCCCGGCCAATTGCGTGGCCTGCCATGCCGATGCCGAGCGCGGCGACTTCAATGAAGACAAGGTCAGGATTCCCCCATGAGCGATCAAGCCGATGCCCCCGCTGTGAAGCACACCCCTCTTGTTGTGGCCGAGGTGTTGGTGTGGGACGTGCCGGTGCGGGTCTTTCATTGGCTGTTGGTGTTCAGCGTGGCGGGGGCTTGGCTGAGCGCCGAGAGCGAGCGTTGGCGTTGGTGGCATGAAACCCTGGGCCACACCACCTTGGGGCTGATGGCGTTTCGGCTGGTTTGGGGCTGTGTGGGCACGCGCCATGCGCGGTTTGCTGATTTTGTGCGCTCACCCGCCGTGGTGTGGGCCTATGTGCTGAAGATGGTGCGGATGCGTGCCCCGCGCCATGTGGGCCACAACCCCTTGGGCGCTTGGGCCGTGCTGGCCTTGATCGCTTTGACCACGCTCGCCGGCGTGAGCGGCTGGCTGATCGCCGATGGTGATGCGCCCGGCTGGTTGGAGGAAGCCCACGAGTTGGCCGCCAACGCGTTGATGGCCACCATCGGCGTGCATGTTTTGGGGGTGTTGTTCAGTGGCTGGCTGCACCGCGAAAACCTGGTGCGCGCCATGCTGACCGGGCGCAAGCGGGCCACGCCTGACCAAGGCATTTTCGCTGCTTGGGCCGGGCTGGGGGTGGTCATGGTGGTGGCCGTTGTGTGGTTTTGGTGGTCGCAGCGCTGAGGCCCGCTGGCTGCTGAGACAATGGCAGCATGAAGCTGCAACAGATTGGGATTCCCGTGGCCGCCGTGGCCGGTTTGGCCTATGGTTATCACGCCTTGGAATGGATGGGGTTTTTCTTGGTCTTGGGTGGTTTGGTGATGTGGGCCTTGCTGCATTTCACCCGCTTGGTCAAGGTGCTGGAGCGTGCGGCCAACCGCCCCATCGGCCATGTGGACAGCGCGGTCATGCTCAACGCCAAGCTCAAAACGGGGGTCAACCTGATGCACGTCATCGCCCTCACCCGCAGCCTGGGCGAGTTGATCTCGACCAAAGACGCGCAACCCGAGATTTACCGCTGGCGCGACATCAGCGCATCGCTGGTGACCTGTGTGTTCCAAGATGGCCGCTTGCAAAGCTGGACTTTGGAGCGCCCTCCCAGTGGGTCAGAAGCTGCCACCGATGCGCCACCTGCCGCCCTTGGCAGGCCCACCAACGGCGCACCGTAAAATTCCTGTGCTGAACCACACCGTGAACCAAGCTTGCGGCGCTATTGCGGGCGTGCGTGCCGACAACACGCCCATGGACACGGCCAGGTGTGATGACCGTTGACCCCGCGATTTTTTTGCCCCATGACCCACAAGGATGCCTGACATGAAAGCGCCGATTGAATTGCTGGCCAAAGACCTCAACGGCCACGGTGGTGTGTATTGCCCCAACCCCAAGGCCGATATGGCGCTGTGGAACAGCCACCCCAAGGTCTACTTGGATGTGGCCCACACCGGCCACGCCAAGTGTCCGTACTGCAGCACCGAATACCAGCTCAAAGACGGCGAACACGTTAGCGCCCACTGAGGCGTTGACCGCCTTGCTGC
>CAMDLJ010000332.1 GCA_945901665.1 Bordetella parapertussis
TTGTGCGTGGGGTTGAACCATTTGCCGGGGTAAGCCCCAGCGGCGGCGGCAAAGCTGGCGTGGATTTCCCAGTAGTCGCGGCTCACGAACTTCCTGATCAGTTCTTCGCGCTCGACCACCACTGACAGGGTGGGCGTTTGCACCCGACCCACGGTGGTCAGGAAGAAGCCGCCGTCGCGGGAGTTGAAAGCGGTGAAGGCGCGGGTGCCGTTGATGCCCACCAGCCAATCGGCCTCGGAGCGGCTGCGGGCCGCGTCGGCCAAGCCTTGCATTTGTTTGCTGGTGCGCAAGCTGCCAAAGCCGTCGCGTATGGCTTGCGGCGTCATAGACTGCAGCCACAGGCGCTGAACCGGCTTGTCCAAGGGCTTTTTGCCGCCAGCGTATTGCTCGATCAAACGAAAGATGAGTTCGCCCTCGCGCCCCGCGTCACAGGCGTTGATGATGGCGGAAACATCTTTGCGCTTGGCTTGCTTGACCACCGCGGCCAAGCGCGATTTGGTTTTGTCGACCGGCTTCAAGTCGAAGTAGGGCGGGATGACCGGCAGGTGGGCAAAGCTCCACTTGCCGCGCTTGACGTCAAACTCCTCGGGCGCTTGGATCTCCACCAAATGGCCCACCGCGCTGGTGACCACAAAGGTGTCGTTCTCGAAATGATCGTCGTGCTTTTCAAACTTGCCCGCGCTGGGCGTCAAGGCACGAACGATGTCTTGAGCCACGGAGGGCTTCTCGGCGATGACCAGTGTTTTGCTCATGAAAAATAGCTTCCTTGTGTTGCCTTGTGCCTGGGGCTTTGCGGGCCATGGCATGACCCTACAATGCGCCTCTCGCACGCGCACGCGCGCGCACGCATGTGCATGTATATAAATTAACAGAGTTTTGACCTTGTCCAAAAACCCCTCCGTTTTGCCCCCATCGGGTCGCCGCATTCAAACCCGTCGCTCAGGCGTGCATGGCAAGGGCGTGTTCGCCGTTCAGCCCATCGCCCAAGGCGAGAAGGTGATTGAATATGTGGGCGAGGTCATCACCTGGAAAGAGGCCGATCGGCGCCACCCGCACAACCCCAAAGACCCCAACCACACCTTTTACTTTCACCTCGACGACAAACATGTTCTCGACGCCTTGTATGGCGGCAACTCATCGCGCTGGATCAACCATGCGTGCGAGCCCAATTGCGAGGCCGATGTGGAAGACAAGCGGGTGTTCATCAAAGCGCTGCGCGACATCCAACCGGGTGAAGAGCTCAATTACGACTACGGCTTGGTCATCGACAGCCCACTGACACCTGAGCTGAAAGCCGAATATGCCTGCTGGTGTGGGGCCCCCAGTTGCCGCGGCACCATGCTGGCCAGCAGCGACGACGAGAAAAAATCGAAAAAGAACAAAAAGAAAAAAGACAAAAAGCGCCAGAAGGCCAAAGACAAACGCCGCGAACAACGGCGCAAGTCCAAATCTGCCGATCAAGGCTAAAGCCCATGTCGGCGCTGCCCCCTTGGAGCGACCAGGCGGTGCAAGCCCTCACGAGCAGCGTGCGCCAGCTTTGCCCCGACGCCAATGTGGAGGTGGTGGCGCAAATCGACTCCACCAACAGCGAACTGATGCGCCGCGGCCCTGTGCGCGACAACCCGCCCACCTTGTTGGTGGCCTTGTCGCAAACCGCAGGCCGGGGGCGCATGGGCCGGGCTTGGCAGTCCCAGCCGGGCGATGGATTGACTTTTTCTTGGGGCATGCACCTGGCACCCACCGATTGGTCGGGCCTGTCCTTGGCCGTGGGCTTGGCCTTGGCCGATGCCTTGGACCCAGACCGGCAATGGGGCTTGCGCTTGAAGTGGCCCAACGATCTGTGCTGGCTAAGCGCTGGCGCGGTGCGCAAACTGGGCGGCATCTTGATCGAAACCCAAATGGCTGCCGCCAGCGCTGACACACCGGCGCGGCGCTGGTGTGTGGTGGGTGTGGGCTTGAACCTGCGCACGCCCCAGATCAACAACTCTGGCTTGGCCCCGGTGGGTTGGAGCGAGGTCAGCGGCGAGCCCGCGCCCCATGGCCCCGACATCTTGCAAACCTGCATCGCCGCCTTGGTGCCGGCCTTGCGGGCCTTTGAACTGCACGGCTTTGGGCCTTTGGCCGAGCGGTTTGCCCAGCGCGATGCTTTGTTGGGCCAAACGGTGACCCTCAGTGATGGACGCGTTGGCACGGCGCTGGGGGTGGATGCCCAAGGCGCGTTGATGGTGCAAACCGCCCAAGGTCTGCAAGCCGTGCACAGCGCCGAGGTGAGTGTGCGCCCCATTGATGCCCAGGAAGCGACCCATGTTTGACCGCCGTGCTGTGGTGTTGCTGTTGTTGTGTGCCAATGTGGCGTTTTGGGTGTGGTCCAACGGCTGGTTGGGCGGCCTGGGTTGGGCGCCTGCCACCGAATCTGAGCCGCAACGGTTGGATCAACAGGTCACGCCCTATAAGCTGCAATTGCAAAAAGACAAAGCCCTTCGCGAGGCCTCAGCCCCCAGCCCCAGCAAACCCTGAGGGTTGATCGCAGGGGCGCTAACGGGCGCTCATGTGGGGGTTGGGCGCTGGCGCAAACTGCGGCTGAGCAACATCACCGGCATCAAGCCCACCAGCACCAGGGCCAGCGAGGGCAAGGCGGCTTCGGCCAAGCGCTCGTCGCGGGCCAATTGGTAGGCCATCACGGCCAAGGTGTCGGTGTCAAACGGGCGCAGCATCAAGGTGGCGGGCAACTCCTTCATCACATCCACCAGCACCAGCAAAAATGCCGCCACCAGCGAGCGTTGCAGCAAGGGCATGTGCACGCGTTGCACCAGGGTGCGCCCCGAGGTGCCCAGCATGCGTGCGCTTTCATCCAGGCTCACGGGGATGCGGGCGTAGCCGCTTTGTACCGACTGCAAGGCCACGGCCACAAAGCGCACGAGATAAGCCCACACCAGACCCAGCACCGTGGCGGTGATCCAGGTGCCCGCTTGGCTGCTGGGCCAGGCTTGTTGCAGCCAGCCCAAGGGCAACAAAAGGCCGACCACAATCACCACGCCGGGCACGGCATAGCCCAGCCCCGCCCATTGCACCGCCCAAGCGCTGAGCCGGTGGCTGCGCAGGCGCGCTTGGTAGGCCAGGGCCAGGGCCAAGCCCACGGCCAATACCGCTGTCATCGCGCCCAGGCGCAGGCTGTTCCAGGTCCAGTCGACAAAACGCATCCAGGGCAGACCGGTG
>CAMDLJ010000333.1 GCA_945901665.1 Bordetella parapertussis
GAATCCGACTTTTTGCACCAAAAGGAATGCCTGGCTGGCAACCCCAAGGTGTATGCCCAACTGGTACACCTCCTGGGCAAGTACTCCAAATTTGCCAGCGTGGACGACAAAATGGCTGCTTCTGAGGCCACGACCAGCACCCTGCAAGGTCCCCACGCTGCTGCGGACAAACCTGCCAGCGCCTGACCAGATACCGGTATCCGCCATGGAGACGGCCGCCCACACCCCCATGATGCAGCAGTACTTGGCCATCAAGGCCGAGTACCCGGACACGTTGGTGTTCTACCGCATGGGGGACTTTTACGAGCTGTTTTTTGCCGACGCAGAAAAGGCCGTGCGCTTGCTCGACATCACCCTGACCCAGCGCGGCCAGTCGGGCGGGCATCCGGTGGTGATGGCCGGGGTGCCCTACCACTCGGCGGAAACCTATTTGGCTCGCTTGCTCAAGCTGGGCGAATCGGTCGCCATTTGCGAGCAGGTGGGTGAAGTCGGTGGCAAAGGCCCGGTCGAGCGCCAAGTGGTGCGCGTGGTCACGCCCGGCACCTTGACCGACAGTGCTTTGCTGGCCGACAAACAAGAGGCTGTTTTGTTGGCCGTGCACCAAGGCGCCCGCGCTGGCCAAGCCCAGGGTTGCGGCCTGGCCTGGCTGAGCGTGACCCAAGGGGTGCTGCACCTGGCCGAGTGCGCCAGCACCGAGGTGCTGGGGTGGATTGAGCGCATCGCGCCCACCGAAGTGATCCACAGCAACGACCTCACCCCCGCGTTTGAAGCCGCGCTCAAAACCATCTCGACGGTGCGCACCCCGCGCCAAGCGGCCCAGTTTGACGCCCCCAACGGCCAGCGCAAATTGCTGGCCCAGCTGGGCGTGGCCAGCTTGGCCACCTGGCAAGCGCAGGACATGGTGCAAGCCCATGCCGCAGCCGCCGCCTTGCTGGCCTATGCCGAACACACCCAAGGCCGCGCCCTGAGCCATGTGCGCGAGATGGAAGTGGCCCGCGACCACAGCCTGATCGAGCTGCCCGCCACCACCCGGCGCAACCTGGAATTGGTGCAAACCTTGCGCGGTGAAGATTCGCCCACCGTGTTTTCGCTGCTCGATACCTGCCAAACCAGCATGGGCAGCCGACAACTCAAACGCTGGCTGCTCGAGCCGCCGCGTGACCGCAGCCTGGCCCAACAACGCTTGGATGCCGTGGCCGCCTTGCAAGGTGCCCAAGGTGCTGGCCCCTGGAAGGCCTTGCGCGATGCTTTCAAAGGCGTCACCGATGTGGGCCGCGTGGGCGCCCGCATTGCCTTGCGCCAGGTGCGCCCGCGCGAGTTGGTCGCGCTGGGCTTGAGCCTGCACCAAGCCCAGTTGTGGCCCCGCTTGCTGCCCGCCACTGAGGTGCTGCAGCGCATCGGGGCCGATTTGCAAATGGACCCAGCCTGCGCCGCCTTGGTCACGGCCAGCTTGCTGCCCGACCCCGCTGCTTTGGTGCGCGACGGCGGCGTGATCGCCCATGGCCATGACGCAGAGCTCGACGAGCTGCGCGCCATCCAAACCAATTGCGATGGCTTCTTGCTCGACTTGGAAACCCGTGAACGCGCCCGCAGCGGCATTGCCAATTTGCGCGTGCAGTTCAACAAGGTGCACGGCTTTTTCATCGAGGTCACCCAGGGCCAATTGGACAAAGTGCCCATCGACTACCGGCGCCGCCAAACCCTGAAAAACGCCGAGCGCTTCATCACGCCCGAGCTCAAGGCCTTTGAAGACAAAGCCCTCAGTGCCCAAGAGCGCGCCTTGGCGCGGGAAAAATGGCTGTACGAGCAACTGCTCGACGCCTTGCAACCCTTCGTGCCCGCCTTGATGCGCTTGGCCCAGGCCAGCGCGCAGTTGGATGTGCTCTGCACCTTTGCCGAACGGGCCTTGAGCCTGGATTGGCGCGCCCCGCAATTTGTCAAAACGCCTTGCATCGAGATTGAAGGCGGTCGCCACCCCGTGGTGCAAGCCCGCTTGGCCCAGGCCAGCAGCGGTGGCTTCATCCCCAATGACACCCGGCTGGGGCCGCATCAGCGCATGCAAATCATCACCGGCCCCAACATGGGTGGCAAGTCCACCTACATGCGCCAAGTGGCCCTGATCGTGTTGCTGGCCAGCATCGGCTGCCCAGTGCCCGCCAACCAATGCAGGTTGGGCCCCATTGATGCCATCCACACCCGCATCGGTGCTGCCGATGACCTGGCCAATGCCCAATCGACCTTCATGCTGGAAATGACCGAGGCGGCGCAAATTTTGCACGCGTCCACCCCCCACCGCCTGGTGCTGATGGACGAAATTGGGCGCGGCACCTCCACCTATGACGGTTTGTCCTTGGCTGCAGCCATCGCCAGCCACTTGCACAACAAGGCCCAGTGTTTCACCTTGTTCGCCACCCACTACTTTGAACTGACCAGCTTCCCCACCGAGCACCGGGGTGCCAGCAATGTGCATGTCAGTGCAGCGGCGGCGGGCAAAGGTGCTGGCATTGTGTTTTTGCACCAAATAGAACCCGGCCCGGCCAGCCGCAGTTACGGCATCCAAGTGGCGCGCTTGGCCGGCATGCCTGCTGCCGTTCTGAACCAAGCCCAACACACCTTGAGCGCCTTGGAAGCCCATGGCGAACAAGGCCAACTGCAAGTGGATTTATTCGCACCGAGCCACACGCCAGAAGCCACCGCACCCACCCCGGTCGAGGCGCAGTTGGCGCAAATCGACCCCGATGCCCTGAGCCCCCGCGAAGCGCTCGACGCTTTGTACGCTTTGAAACGCTTGCTTTGAAACCCGCGCCATGACACAACACCTGGTTTTCAGCCACGGCAACAGCTTTCCTGCCAGCACCTACCGCCTGATGCATGACGAATGGCGCGCCAGGGGCTGGCAGGTGCATGCCATCGAAAAGTTCGGCCACGACCCGGCCTATCCGGTCACCGACAACTGGCCGCACCTGGTGCAGCAACTGCAAGACTTCACCCAGTCCATAGCGGCGCAGCACGCCACCCAGGTGTATTTGGTGGGCCACTCCCTGGGCGGCTTTTTGAGTGCCATGGCCGGGGTGCGCATTCCCCACTTGGTGCGCGGTGTGTTGTTGCTGGATTCACCCTTGATCGGGGGTTGGCGCGCCCAATTGCTGCGCGTGGCCCAGCGC
>CAMDLJ010000334.1 GCA_945901665.1 Bordetella parapertussis
AACGCCCATGCCAATTGGTCAAGCCACCGATAATCCAGATATGTTCAAGACTTTCATTGTGTCATTGTTTGTGGGGATGACCCTGTCGACCCCATTTGCCCCTGCAGCACACGCCCAAGCTGGGGCCATGCATGAAGGGCCTGCGCAGGCCGCCTTGCTGGAGATGGCCGACGCTTTCAAGCGCAATGACCGCCGACGCCTGAGCGGTTTGCTGCCCCAAGTTCGCGGCCATGTGCTTGAGCCCTGGGCCGCCTACTGGGAGTTGCGTGCCCGCTTGGACGAGGCCTCCACCAGCGAGGTGCGCCAGTTTCTCAGCCGCTACGCGGGCACCTACCAAGAAGACCGCCTGCGCAATGACTGGTTGATGCTGTTGGGCAATCGGCGCGAGTGGGCGACTTTTGAAGCCGAACAATCCCACAACCGCATGCGCGACGACCGCGAGTTGCGGTGTTATGAGCTGGTGCTGAGCCATCAAAAAAACCCGGCGGGGTTTGGCCCCGACAGCGTCAAAGAAGTGCTTGGCCTGTGGCGCTCGATGTTGCAAGCGGATGATGGTTGCACGCTGGCGGCGGAAAGGTTGCTGGAAGACCGCAAAATCAAACCGCTGGAGGTGTGGCGCAAAGCGCGCTTGGCGGTCGAGAACAGCCGCCCCGTGACGGCCCGCAATGCGGTGCAACTGGTGGCCCCCAAACTGTTGAACACCCTGAAAGACTTGCAAGCCCAACCCGGTAAATTTTTAAGCCAACACAATGCGCACCCGCGCAATGCGGTGCAAGAGTTGGTGGTGCTGGCCTTGGTGAAGCTGGCCAGCAGTGACCCCGACGAGGCCTACAAACAAATGCAACGCACCTGGTCGATTCACCTGACCACCGAAGAGCGGCACTGGGTGTGGGGTGCCATCGGCCGCCAATTGGCCATGCGCTTGGATGGCGATGCCCTCAAAGCCTATGAACTGGCGCGCAGCGACCACGACTTGACCGATGACATGCTCGCCTGGAAAGTGCGCGCCGCGCTGCGCGTGGGCAACACCCCGGCTTGGAGGGCGGTGGAGTCGGCGATCTTGGCCATGGACTTGCCTCAACGCCAAGAACCGGTGTGGGTGTATTGGTTGGGACGCGCCTTGCAAGCGCGTGGCCACAAAGACCAAGCCGAAACCTTGTGGGAAGGCATTGCCAGCGTCAAAGGGTTTTACGAACAACTGGCCTTAGAAGAGTTGGGGCGCCGCATCCAAATGCCCGCACGCCCTGCCCCGCCCAGCGCCGAGGAGGTGGCGCAAACACGTGCCAATCCATCGCTGCAACGCGCCGTCAAAGCCATTTCCATAGGCCTTCGCACCGAGGGCGTGCGCGAATGGAATTACGGCACAAACTTGGTCAACGCCCAAGGGCTTGCCGGTCGCATGAACGACCGTGAATTGCTGGCCGCCGCCCAGTGGGCCTGTGAGCTCGGCATTTGGGACCGCTGCATCAACACCAGCGAGCGCACCAGCCTGGCGCAATTTGACCCGGCGCTGCGCTTTCCCATGCCGTTCCAAACCGCCGTGGTGCAAAGGGCCAACGAGATCAACCTGGACCCGGCCTTTGTGTATGGCTTGATCCGCCAAGAAAGCCGCTTCATCATGGATGCGCGGTCTCACGTGGGTGCCTCGGGCTTGATGCAGGTGATGCCCGCCACCGCCAAGTGGACGGCAAAAAAAATAGGCTTGAAAAATTTCACCATCGATCAACTCAACCAACGCGACACCAATATCGCCATTGGCACGGCCTATTTGAAGTTGGTGCTTGAGAGCATGGATAACTCCATGTCGATGGCGGCCGCGGCTTACAACGCCGGCCCCAGCCGACCACGCCGCTGGCGTGCGCCCGATCAAGGCAAAGGCCCGGTGCTGGAGGCAGCCATCTGGGCCGAGAACATCCCCTTCAACGAAACCCGTGACTATGTGAAAAAGGTTTTGGCCAACACCACCAGTTACGCGGCAGTGATCAGCGGGCAACCCCAGTCGCTCAAAGCGCGCTTGGGCAAAGTGGGCCCGCGCGACGCAGCAGCCGCTCCCGAAGACGCGGACTTGCCTTGATACCCCTGAGCCCCGCTCAGTGACACACCCAGATCAAGGGTGAGAATGCGGCTCAGCCCGAGCTTTGCTGCAAAGACCACATGCGCGCATAGTGGCCTTGCAGGGCCAGCAATTGGGTGTGGGTGCCACGCTCCACCACCTGCCCCGCATCAAGCACCAAAATTTCATGCGCATCCACCACGGTGGACAAGCGGTGCGCAATGACCAAGGTGGTTTTGTTGTGGGCCACGCTTTGCAACTCGGCTTGAATGGCGCGTTCATTGGCGCTGTCCAAGGCGGAGGTCGCCTCATCAAAAATCAAGATGGGCGGGTTTTTAAGCAAGGTGCGGGCAATGGCCACGCGCTGTTTTTCGCCGCCAGAGAGCTTCAAGCCACGCTCGCCCACCATGGTCTGGTAACCCTTGGGGGTCGAGGCAATGAAGTCATGGATGCGGGCTTGGCGCGCGGCCTCTTCCACCTCAGACTGGGTGGAGCCTGGTCGACCGTAAGCGATGTTGTAGGCCACCGTGTCGTTGAACAAGACCGTGTCTTGGGGGACGATGCCAATGGCGCGGCGCAAACTGGATTGGGTGACGCTGCGGATGTCTTTGCCGTCAATGGTGATGCGCCCGTTCATGGCCTGATCGTTGGGCACATCGTAAAACCGGTACATCAAACGCGCCAAGGTGGACTTGCCCGCCCCGGAGGAGCCCACCACGGCCACGGTTTTACCCGCAGGAATTTCAAAGCTCAGACCTTGCAAAATGGGTCTGTCGGACTCGTAAGCAAAGCGCACATTTTCAAAACGCACTGTGGGCGATCCGGCCAGGTTCAAATCAGGCGCACCCGCTTGGTCATCCACCTCACGCTCTTTCTCCAGCAAGCGAAACATCCGGTCCAAATCAGTCAGGCTTTGCTTGATTTCGCGGTAAATCATGCCCAAAAAGTTCAAGGGAATGTAGAGCTGGATCATGAAGGCATTGACCATCACCAAGTCACCCAAAGTCATGCGGCCATCGACCACGCCTTGGGTGGCGCGCCACAACATGGCAATCAAAGCCACCGCAATGATCAGTTGCTGCCCGGTGTTGAG
>CAMDLJ010000335.1 GCA_945901665.1 Bordetella parapertussis
TTCTACATGGACAAAACCATGATGGTGTTTGGCGACGCCAAGAAGGTGGTGGAAGACATGGTCAAGGCGGTGGAGTGAGCCACCAAGGTGAAGGCGCTGCACGCGTCACGAAATCTCTGGGCTCAGGCTGCGCCGTCTTGGAGAGCGTGCTGGCCCGATAGGGCTTCCTGACCATGGCACGTCTGGCCATCATGAGCGCCATGCACGAGGAGTTGGCCGCTTTGCTCGAGCGCATGCGCGACAACCACGATCGGCCGCTCGAGCACCGCCAGGGGTCGTTGCGCGCTTCCCGCGAGGCCACAGCGCAACGCATGCCCATGGTTCAGGTGGCGGGTCGGCAGTTTTGGCAAACTCAGTGGCAAGGCCATGATGTGGTGCTGGTGTTGTCGCGCATTGGCAAGGTGGCCGCGGCCACCACAGCCAGTGTGTTGATCGAACGCTTTGGGGTGGATCGCATCATTTTCAGTGGCGTGGCCGGGGGCTTGGCCGATGGGGTGGGCGTGGGCGACGTGGTGGTGGCCAGTGCTTGTTTGCAGCACGACATGGATGCCTCGCCTTTGTTTGCGCGCCACCAAGTGCCTTTGTATGGTACCGATCGCTTCGCCTGCGACGCCCGCATGTCTGCCCTGCTGGTGCAAGCCGCGACCGATGTGTTGCGCCAAGCGCCCGCGCATGTGGGCGCGGCGGTGGCCGAAAGCTGGGGTTTGGGCCGCGCCCGGGTGCACCAGGGTTTGGTGGTCAGTGGCGACCGCTTTGTTTCCAGCAACCATGAAAGTTTGGCGTTGCGCCAGGACTTGCCTCAAGCCTTGGCGGTGGAGATGGAGTGCGCTGCTGTGGCCCAGGTGTGCCATGACTTTGGGGTGCGCTTTGCCGCGGTGCGCACCATCTCTGACCGGGCCGACACCAGTGCCGCCACCGACTTCAACCGCTTCCTGACCGAGGTGGCCAGCCCTTACAGTGCGGCCATCGTCACCCAGTGTTTGGCTTTGATGTGAGGGGCCAGGGTTGAAGCCCGTTGTTCAGGGCGCCACCGGTTTGACGCAGCGAAAGCCGATGTAGACCACCCGCGTATCGCGGGGTTTGGTGGCCACGTCCTCGGCCACTTGTCGCTCGGGCCCGTACCACCATGACCCACCGCGGGTGATGCGCTCGTTGCCTGTCCCGCCGTCGACCCATTCCCACACATTGCCGCCCATGTCATACAAGCCGTTGACGCCGGGCGGGGTGGTCATCACCGGCACATGGCCGACGCCGCGGGTCAAGCTGTCTTTGGGGGCCGTGCCCCTGTAATTGGCGCATGGGCCCAGGCAATGGCTCTCTTTTGCACTGGCCCCCAAGGGGTAGGGGTAGCGTTGACCGCGCACCCAGTTTGCTCCAGGCGTTGGGCGTTGCTCCAGGTAAGCGGCTGAAGTCCATTCGGCATCGGTGGGCAACCGCTTGCCACTGTGGCGGCAAATGGTTTGGGCTTCGTCAAAGTCCAGGTGAACTGCGGGCTCATCGTCGCGTGCCGCAACGCCATAAGGCGAACGCCAGATCCAAGCTTTCTTTTGCGTCCACCCCGACTCAAAAACCGTGCCACCACCGGCTCGCTCAGCCTGGCTGACAAAGCCGGTGGCGCTGGCAAAAGCTTTGACCTGGCCGATGGTGACCTCGTGGGCGTCCCATTGCAAGGGGCCTACCAGCACGGTGTGTCCAACAGGAAAGGTGGCACCGATGGCGCTGGCCATGCATGCCAAAGCTGCCCAAAGGCAAGCCGTGGCCCGCCAAGGTTTCAATCGGCGGCCATGGTCATGAGCGTGCCCATGAAAGCCACCGAGCCAGGCAACATCCAGGGGCTTTGCGGGGTGCGCTCTTGGTTTTCGGAGGCCGGTTGCAGGTCCTGACCCAAGCGTGGGCGGCGTGCATCGAGCACCCGAAGGGTGCCCCATTCTTGTTGCAATTGGCGCGTCATTTCCACCAAGGGGCCATGGGCCACCCGCGTGGTCACTTTGTCGCCTCGTTGGCTCAGCAATGTTTGGATGGGCTGCAAGTTTTCTTGCGTCCATTGGTTTCTCCAGCGTTGAATGGCTTTTTGAGTCAGCCATTTTCCGGCATGCCGTGTCAACCGCGGTGGGCAACCAACCAAAACCCAATGCATGGGTGCGCCATTGATGAGCAAAGGCGTGATCTGCTGCAGGGAATGTGTTTTGTCGTCAATGTATACAAGCCAAGTTTCCATGCGGATCTCCTTCAGGTTTGAACGCCGGGTGTGGTGGAATCGGTGAGGCTGTTGCGCCGGGCACGCCACCGGCCTGCCAGCAAGACGCCAGCAATGGCCACGACGATGACAATTCCGTGCAGCCAAACGCTGGGCAAGGGAACGGATTTCAAATATTCAGCCAGCAAGGGCTCAGCCAGCACCATCTTGGCTGCGGTGAAGGCCAACACAGCGGCACCGAGTTGGATGATCACTGGCCAACGCTCGACCAAGCGCAGCACCAAAGAGCTGCCAAACACCACGATGGGTATGCTGATGAGCAAGCCCAGCACCACCAAGTCCATGGCGCCGTGCGCGGCACCTGCCACACCCAGCACATTGTCCACACCCATCAAAGCGTCAGCCACCACAATGGTTTTCATGGCGCCCCAAAAGTTGGTGGGGCCAGCGGCGCCTTCGTGATCACCAGTCTGCTCGCCCAGCAATTGGTAGGCGATCCACAGCAGGCCCAGGCCGCCGACCAGCATCAAGCCCGGTATTTGCAGCAGCCAAACAACGCACAAGGTCATGAGGCTGCGAACCACAATGGCACCCACCGTTCCCCATAGGATGGCTTTGCGCTGGAGTGCAGGTGGGAGGTTGCGCGCAGCCAGCGCGATCAAGATGGCGTTGTCGCCGGCCAAAACCAGGTCGATCAAAATGATCGCCATCAGTGCCGACCACCAGGGGGCAGAAAAAAGTTCCACAGACGCTCCACAAGAACAGTCAATCACAACCCGTTGTGGCGCAGAAAAACGAGACGAGTGGGAACCCGATCGACGCTTCGCCGCACCCCATGGGTGACGGATCGAAGGTCTTGCTCAGCTTGTAGTGGTGCTGTTATGTGCCCAACAAACCGGAAGCAAAGCTT
>CAMDLJ010000336.1 GCA_945901665.1 Bordetella parapertussis
TTGGTGAACACAGGTGCCAACTCCATGACGGGTGGGCGAGTTAAACGCATGAAAAGTTTTGTGGGCAATGAAACCTTCATGCTGACTTATGGGGATGGCGTGGCAAACGTCGATATGGAGGCTTTGCTGAAATTTCACCGGCAGCATGGAAAGATGGTGACAGTTTCTGCCGTTCGTCCTACGGCCCGCTTTGGTGAGTTGGAAATGCAAGGAGACCTTGTCAGCAACTTCAAAGAGAAGCCGCAACTGCACCAGGGGTGGATTAACGGCGGCTATTTCGTTGTGGAGCCAGAGTTTTTTGACCTCATCGAGGGCGATGCCACGATGCTGGAGCGCGAACCGCTGGAACAGGTTGCCCAATTGGGTCAGTTAATGGCTTATCGCCATGATGGGTTTTGGCAGTGCATGGATACGAAGCGGGACAAAGACCTGCTTGAGGATCTATGGCAACAAGGTAATGCACCTTGGGTTCACCGCTAAAGGGTTGAGGAAGCAATGATCCGATTGTCAAAATCCTGTTTGAGTGACGCTGAGAAGCAGGCGGTTTTAGGGGTACTTGACCGTGAGTTTCTGGGCATGGGGGCAGAAGTGCGTCAGTTTGAGGAGGCACTTTCAGCGTTCTTTGGGCGTCAAACCGTTTGTGTTGCCAATGGAACTGCGGCCTTGCATCTGGCTTTGGCTGCAGTGGGTGTAGGCCCGGGTGATGAGGTGTTGGTGCCCTCATTGACGTATGTAGCGTCCTTTCAGGCAATTTCTGCACTGGGCGCAAAGCCGGTTGCCTGCGATATCAACGAGAGCACCCTTCAACTGGATCTGGAAGATGCCAAGGCGCGTCTGACTGCCAAAACTCGTGTGATCATGCCGGTGCATTACTCGGGCGATGTTGGGGCGTTGAATTCAATCTATGCATTTGCGCGCGAGCATGGATTGCGCGTGGTGGAAGATGCGGCCCATGCCTTTGGTAGCCGATACAGCGGGCAGCGCATAGGTGGTCAAGGTGATGTAGCCTGTTTCAGTTTTGATGGAATAAAGAACATCACGTCCGGTGAGGGGGGGTGCGTGGTGACCCAGGATGCGGATGTGATCCGCCGTGTGCAGGATGCGCGTCTCTTGGGGGTGGAACGTGATACGGAAAAACGGTATGCCGGAGAGCGGAGTTGGCGGTTTGATGTAACCACTCAAGGGTGGCGTTACCACATGAGCAACATCATGGCGGCAATTGGCATTGAACAGTTGAAGCGGTTTCCAGAGATGGCCGCACACAGGCAGCAGATTGCAGGACAGTACGACCTACTGCTGGCTGGGCACGCAGGCGTTCAAATTTTCAAAAGGGATTACAGCCAAGTAGTTCCGCACATCTACCCCGTGCTGATAAAAGGGGAAAAGCATCGCGACGACGTAATGGCAACGCTGATGGAGCGGGGTATTCAGACTGGCTGCCACTACCAGCCTAACCATTTGTTAAGTTTGTACCACGACAGCCAGAGCAAGCCTTTGCCGGTGACCGAGCGGATTGCAGAGCAGGTGCTTTCCTTACCATTGCACCCGGATATTACGGCTGGTGATGTGAACTTTGTCGTGAGTGTGCTCAAGGAAATCTGCCCATGACGCAGGCATGCGCGCAGGCGGCAGAGCAGTTAAAGCCGCTCGTCACTGTGTTGGTGAACTGCTTCAATGGTGAGAAATTTCTTGTCAAGGCTGTGCAGAGTGTTCTGGACCAGACCTACCAAAATTGGGAACTAGTTTTTTGGGATAACTGCTCGACGGATCGCAGTGCTGAGGTATATCAGTCTTTTACGGATAGTCGTTTGCGGTATTTTCTGGCACCACACCATACGGTTTTGTACGAAGCCCGCAACTATGCCTTGGAGTATGCAAGGGGAGACCTGATTGCTTTTCTGGATGTAGACGATTGGTGGGATGAGGACAAGCTCAGCCTGCAGGTTGAACTTTTTGACAGCCCCCAAGTCGGGTTTGTGTACGGGAACTATTGGCTGGAGAACGAGAGTAAAGGTAAAACCACGCTGGCGTTTAGCAAGGACTTGCCTGAGGGGCGGGGGGCTGATGCCCTTCTCACCAACTATGCAGTCGGGATGTTGACGTTGATGATTCGACGTTCTTTATTTTGTGGGGATCATGGAGGGTTTGATCCCCGATTTCTAATCGTAGGTGATTTCGATTTGGTCATTCGCATGGCCGGCATTACAGAATATCGTGCTGTTCAAAAACCCATTGCACACTATCGATGGCATGGAGCCAACATCACTTCCAATGCCATTGGTCGACATGCGGAAGAACTGCAAATGTGGCTAAAAAAGGTTTCGCACAGCACGGAATTCCAGGAATCTCCGGCTTTGACGGGGATCAGAAATTTGTACAAGTACAAGTTGGGCCAGGCTCAAGTGCAAGAAGGTAGGCGTTGGCAGTCGTTCAAAACAATGCTTTCAATCACAAACCGAAGCATGCAGGTTCGTCTGTTTGCATTTTTGATACTGCCCAGGGCCATGCATCGTGGGTTGCGTGCGTAGCAGCCTAGGATAAATCACATTAACTCATGAATTACGACGATCAGAAGATTGGGGTTATTGGCCTCGGGTATGTGGGTTTGCCCTTGGCAGTCGAGTTTGGCAAGAAACGTAATGTGCTCGGGTTCGACATCAATGCATCGCGCGTGGCCGAACTTCAGCAGGGCAAAGACAGCACTCTGGAGGTTTCCGCACAGGAGTTGGCGCAGGCCAAAGGCATTACCTACTCGTCCGAAGCGGCGCTATTGCGCGAGTGCAAGATCTTTATAGTGACGGTCCCCACCCCGATTGACAAAGCCAATCGACCGGACATGGCCCCCCTGATCAAGGCCAGTGAAACCGTGGGTCGGGCCATGCCCCGAGGTGCGCTGGTGATTTACGAGTCCACTGTCTACCCAGGTGCAACAGAAGAGGTATGCGTTCCTGTTCTTGAACATTTCTCGGGCTTTCAGTTCAACCAAGATTTTTTCTGTGGCTACAGCCCAGAAAGGATCAATCCGGGCGACAAGGTCAACACGCTCACTAAGATAAAAAAAATCACCAGCGGCAGCACACCCGATATTG
>CAMDLJ010000337.1 GCA_945901665.1 Bordetella parapertussis
CGGCGCAGGGCCATCACGCCCGAAGCCCCACCGGTGGGAATGTGGTCCAACCAACGCGGCGACAAACCCAGGTGCTGGGTCAAGCCCACCGCCGTGTCGGGGCTGAGCGAGAAGCTGCTCAGGCACAGACCGTCGATGTCGTCCTTGGCCACCCCGGAAGCTTGGATCAAGGCCTGCAGCGCTTGGCCGACAAACCAATGCGCCCCTTGGGTGCTGTAGCGCTGGTAGGGCACGGTGATGGGCACGGCCACTGCCACGCCTGCATAGGATTGGCGGCTCATGTCTGCCGCTTTTTAAGGGCACGCACGTCGATGCAATGCGCTTGCCCAGGCAAGTCACGCGCCACATCGCGCAATTGACCGCGCTGCACTTTTTGCGACAAAGTGACCGGCAGCGCATCCATAAAGGCCACATAGCCCGGTGCCTTGTAATAGGCCAATTGGCCCAGGCAATGGCGCACCAGGTCCTGCGCCAATGCGGCGCGCTGCGCTTCAGGCAAGGCCTCGCGGGTGACCACACAGGCCAGCACTTCATCGCCGCGCACTGCATCGGGTGTGGCCGCGATGGCGCAGGCCTTGACCGACGGGTGTTGGGCCAACACGCTCTCGACCTCTACCGCAGAGATGTTTTCACCACTGCGCCGAATCACATTTTTTTTGCGATCGACAAAATACAACAAGCCCTGGGCGTCGCGTTGCACCAGGTCCCCGGTGTGAAACCAACCCCCTTCCCAGGCCGCATCGGTGGCCTGGGCATCCTTGAGGTAGCCGGCAAAAAAATCTAGGCGCGGATCAGGCCCTTGGGCGCGCACCCACAATTCACCCGGCACGCCCACGCCCACATCCACGCCTTGGTCGTCGACCAGGCAGTAGGCCATCTCGGCAGGCGGCTTGCCAAAGCACCGGGCGCCCACATGGCGGGGTTCATGGTTGGCCATCACGCAAGCAGCGGCGCCGGTTTCGGTCATGGCCCAGGCTTCCACCAGGGGGAAGCCAAAACGCGCTTCGAACGGTGCGTGGTTGCGTGGGTCCACACCAGCGCCAAACCCGAAGCGCACCGCGTGCGCTTGGTCGCTGGACTGGGGGGCTGCAGACAACAGCATGGCCGGCATCACACCCAAGTAGTGGACCACGGTGGCACGGCTTTGGGCCACGCTTTGCCACCAAGTTTGGGGGTGGAAGCGGTCGAGTTGCACCAAACATCCACCGGTCATGAGCACCACCATGGTGGAGAAAGCCATGGCATTCATGTGGTTCAAGGGCAGGGGCGTGATCACCCGTTCCAGCCCGTTGCGCAACACACAGGCCCCACCCAATTCGGCGTACCAAAGCCCTGCCGCCAAAAAATAACCATTGAGCAAACGGCAGCCCTTGGGCCTCCCGGTGGTGCCCGAGGTGTAAAGCAACGCGCATTCGCTGTCGCGGCCGATCGCTTGCGCAGCCTCGGGTGCCACGCGTGATGCCAGGGGCAACGGCGCAGCGCTGCCGTGGGCCCACACCGCACAGTCGCTGCCCACTGCTTGGGCAGCTTGGGTCACATCGCCCACCCTGGTGGGCAACACCACCGCCAACGCGATTTCACTGTGGTCGATCAGGTATTGCAACTCCGCTGAGCGCATGTCGGAATGGATGGGCACCACCGACACGCCCAAGGCATTCAGTGCCCACCAGTGGTACAAAAAATCTGGCCGGTTGTCGAGCAACAAGCCCACCCGGTGCCCGTGGCCATAGCCCGCCTGTTGGTAGGCTTGGCGCCATTGCGCCACGGTGGCCATGGCCTGCCCGTAGGACACGGTGCCGGGGGTGATGCCATATTGAGAGGCGGTCACATCTTCGGTGAAAAGCAAATCGGCCTGCGGCTGAACTTGGGCCGCCGCTTGCAGCACCGCATGCACGGTGCAGTGGGCTGCGCGGGTGTCCAGATCGGTCAAAGGCATGGCAAGGCTTTCACATGAAGAGTTGGATGTTGCCAAATGCGGCATCGCAATTGACCAGGTCGACCCGCTTGAGCACGATGCGCCAATCCGCGCCTTGCAAGCGCAGGTCATAAGTGGCCCAACCGGCATACAACTGCTGTTCATCAGCCCGGGTCTCGACGTAATGAAAAGCAGCCCGCAACTGCGCCAGCCCTTGGTCTGGGTCATGCGACTCCACGCTGGGCGCTTGCATGAGGTGGTGGCAGCGGCTGATGGGCTCTTGCGAAAACGTACGCCGCCCTTTGAGCCGCTCCACGCGAATGCCCAACAGCATCTTGTCCTCGTACATCAACGAGCCTTGTAACAAGGGGTCGGTTTGACCATGGGTTAAAGGCATCCAGTAGTGGGCGTCATCGGCGTACAGCCCCAGCCACTCGTCCCAGCGCTGTTCATCGATGCACCGCACCTCGTGGTAAACCAAGTCCACCAGTGCGCTGGGCGCTGTGGTGCTCATGTGCTCACCTCGGGGCCCATGGCCAAGTACTTGGCCCAAGCCCGGTATTGGTTGCGCATTTGCAACTCGCTGGTGCCGTTCACCACTTGGGTCGGGGTCTGCGTTTCAGCAGGGTCATACAAGCGCCCCACATTGACCCAATCGCGGCCGCGCGAATGCAGGGCTTGTTGCGAGCGCTCGTACACCTCCAAGTCGTCATGGCCCACCACCGAGGTTGGGGCGTTGATCAAGCGGTTGTACATCAAGGTGCGCTCGAGCAACAAATCGGGCGCACCCACCAAACGAAATGTCCACGACTCGACCAAGGTGCGGTCGGCGGCCAGGGGTTTGAAAATGCGCAGGGTCTGGATCGGGCCTTTGACCATGATGTTGGGGAAATAAATCGTGTTGTGCCGCACTTCGCCCAAAATGTGTTGCGCCCGCTGCTCGCCATAAGCCGCCTTCATTTGGTCCCAATAGCCGGGCACCGGCGAATAAGCGGCGTGTATGGAGTCGGCCGTTCCGGTGTGGCCATGGCCGTTGGGCCAACTGCGAATGCCCATGCCTTCAAAAAATTCGTAAGGGCTGACGAAGGGCGCAAACAACTCTACCGCCATGGGCTTGGGGGTGCCCTCGGGGGCCGCCTTCCACACCTTGACCGCCGTGCCCGC
>CAMDLJ010000338.1 GCA_945901665.1 Bordetella parapertussis
GTGTCGGTAGGTGTACCTCGCATCGTGGCATTGAATGTCTTGAACGCGGTCGGCCTTCGCTATTGGAACGATATGCCCGTCGTGCGATTTGCGCTGACAGAAGAGGCCAAAAGTTTTTTAACGCCCGAGTACGACTTCAATTTAAATACGAACTTTGCTGCCAGCCAAGACTATCGGCAAGACTTGTTGAATGCCAAAGGCAAAGTGGCGATATTGGCAGGCGACGCCGATGAGATACTGAAATCGCAAGAGCTTCAAGGCATCGTGCAAAGTGCAGGAAAAGACTGGCCTGTTCAGTTGCTGCCAGGCATTGAGCACATTCCCCTGACCTTGGACCCTGCGGCGTTGAAGGCCATCGTTGACCTGACAATGCAACTGCATTACCATTGATATATATTGATGTTTTGGGGAGTTGACCATGCCCGCCAACCTAGAAGTTGAATCCACGCTCACCGACCGCTACCAAACTACGGTACCCGAGACGGTGCGCCGAGCCTTGCGTTTGGGCAAGCGTGACAAGATTCACTACAGCATTCGCGAAAGCGGCGAGGTGGTGCTGAGTCGATCTGGCGGCAGCGAAGACGAAGACCCTGCCTTGGGCGCTTTTTTATCTTTTCTCGCCAAAGACATGGCGCACCAGCCCGAACGCCTTCAGGCAGTTGACGCGGCTTGGGTGCAGCATTTACAAGCTTTGGTGGGTCATGTGAAAGTTGACCTTGACGCCGCACTCCCGCTAGAGGATGAATGAAGAGGCCGCCTGTGCTTGTGCATGGTTGGCGCTTGTTTGCCCATCCCTTGTTTTTGGCGCAAGTTCAAGCGCTTGCGCAACAAGTTGAAACCCTCCAACGCAAAGACCCTGAGGGTTATGTCAACAAAAACGCCAGCAAGCGCCTGAGCGCCATCAACAAACTGGCCTTTGACATCATTCCCCAAGACCCCACTCGCCCTGAGTACCGCCAAGGCCACACATTAGGGGAAGCACACAAACATTGGTTCAGGGCCAAATTTTTTCAGCAATACCGTTTGTTTTTTCGTTATCACACTGCCAGCAAGGTGATAGTTTTTGCATGGGTGAATGACGATCAGACCAAGCGTGCCTTTGAAAGCGGCAATGACGCTTACCGCGTTTTTCGCAAAATGCTAGAAAGCGGTCGCCCGCCCGATGACTGGGAGCAGTTGCTGTGCGAGTCAGAGTCATTGAGCCATGCAGTGATGGGTATCAACACACGGCGTTGATGGATGTTTTGCCGACGTGGCGCACCCTGGATCAATTTTCTTACCTCATCGCCTGACCGTGAGCCTGCCTTTGCCGCGCGGTTTTTTCAAGCCCGCTTTGCGCAGGTTGCGCTCTGCGTCGGCCAGTTGGCCCAGGGCCAACCACTGGGCGTATTCATCGGGCGTTTCCAGGGTCAATCGGCCCAAGGCGCCAGAGCGAAAGTCGTGGATGACGATTTCTGCCGCTTTGACGGTGTTGACCCGCCCACCGCTTTGCACGGCGCCGCGCTGGCGGCCGATGGCTTGCAGCAGGTCTTCATCGGTGTGGCTGGGCATATCGGCCACTTTGTAGCGCTGGGTCAAGGCGTCTGGGTAGTGGCTGATCAGGTAATTCAGCAGTTCCAAGGCCACCACTTCGTCGTCATAGGCATTCACGCCAATCGCCCCGCTGGCGGCCAGGTTGTAGCCGCTTTGTTCGACGGTGATGCGCGGCCACAGCACGCCAGGGGTGTCGTAGATGTAGAAGTCATCGGCCAAGCTGATGCGTTGCTCGAGTTTGGTCACACCCGCTTCGTCGCCTGTTTTGGCGGCACGTTGGCCCTTGAGGGTGTTGATCAGGGTCGACTTGCCCACATTGGGGATGCCGCACATGAGCACCCGCATGGGTTTGACCATGCCGCCGCGCAAAGGGGCCAGGTGTAGACAAGCTTCTTTCAGGGCTTTGGCCGGTGCGGCCATGCTGGTGTCCATGGCCAAGGCGCGCACGCCGGGCAAGGCGTTGTAATGGCCCAGCCATGCATCGGTGCGCAAGGGGTCGGCCATGTCTTGTTTGCTCAGCACCTTGAGCACGGGTTTGCCGTCGATCAACTCGGCCAGCATGGGGTTGGCGCTCGAACCGGGCAGACGGGCGTCCAGCAACTCAATGACAACGTCGATGTCTTTGATGCGCTCCCCAATCGCTTTGCGCGTGAGGTGCATGTGACCAGGGAACCATTGAATCGCCATGAGAATCTTTTGCCAACCGCGAAATGCGTTGGCCGATTCTCGTGCAGATTGGCACTGATCGGCTTGCCAGTTGGCCCAGGTTTTCACAGGTGGCACGGCACCAGGTCCTAGGGCTGAGATGCAGGCAATGTCGGCGGGGAAGAGATTTGCTGTGCACGGACGGCTCAAAAGGGTGCGCATTCTGGGCGTCCTGGCCTTGGTGTAAGCTTTGCGCAAATAAATAATTACAGGTCCCAACAGGAGTTCACATGGGCGATTACACCAATATGTCGGCTTATTACGATGTCATCATGACCTCGGGCTATTACGACTACGAGCAAATCGTGACCCAACTGGTCCAACAAGGCGACTTTCGCCGGGTGCTGGAAATCGGCTGCGGCACGGGCTTGATCTTGGAGGCCTTGGCCAAGCGCAGGCCCGACTTGGCCATCACGGGCATCGACCTGACACAAGCCATGCTTGACATTGCCCAGCCACGCTTGAGGGGTTTTGCCAATATCAGTTTGGCGTGTGAAAACGTCACCGACATGCAACTCAGCCACCCCTACGAGGTGGCTTTTTCATATGGGGGCGTGTGGTACTTTGTGTTTGATGGCGACAAAGAACCCTTCATGGTCAGCCACATCCCCGACGCGCCAGGCAATTTGCAGGGCTTGGAGCGGGTCGCATCTCACATTGCGCCTGGCGGTCAGCTGCTGCTGGGCATCCAAGGGCCACACCATGATTATCAAAAGACCAGCGCCAACGGCATGCTGTATTGCCAAAAAATCGACCCCCACCCAGACGGCTTCATCAAACACTATTTTCTGGACGATGGCCCAAAGCGCGTGATGGCCCAAACCGTTCAGT
>CAMDLJ010000339.1 GCA_945901665.1 Bordetella parapertussis
GACTTTCATGCCCAGCACCAAGACATCATCTTGAAGCCGCTCGACGGCATGGGTGGCATGGGCATTTTTCGGGTGCGCGCCGATGGCCTGAACCTGGGCGGCATCATCGAAACCCTCAACCGTGATGGCGCCCAAAGCCTGATGGTGCACAAGTACATCCCCGCGATTGCCCAAGGCGACAAACGCGTGCTGGTGATTGGTGGCAAGGCCGTGCCGTTTGCCCTGGCGCGCATTCCCCAAGGCGGTGAGGTGCGCGGCAACCTGGCCGCCGGTGGCAAAGGCGTGGCCCAGGCTTTGAGTGCGCGCGATCAGGCCATCGCCGCCGACCTCGGCCCTCAGTTGGCGGCCCGTGGCCTGCTGCTGGTGGGCTTGGATGTGATCGGCGACTGCCTCACCGAGGTCAATGTGACCAGCCCCACTTGCTTTCGCGAAATCATGGACCAAACCGGTTTTGATGTGGCGGCCATGTTCATCGACGCCTTGGAGCAAGCCCTGGCCTGATCGCCCTGGGCTGTGCGTGCGCTTGTTGCCACGCATTAAGGTCAAAGCTCATAAAGCTTTCAACGCAAGCATGCACTCACCCCTCAGTTTGGCTGGGTCTGGTTAGAATTTCTTGTCCCCCTTTGCCTAGGGTTCGCGCGGCCAGTGTGAGCGTGCACAATCTGCTCCCTGCTTGCGCCATGCTGATACATCCCGAATTCCCCCCCACCCTGGAAGCTGCTCATGCCCGCTTGGCGGCTGTGCAGGTGCACGACTATGCGCGCACCCGCCAATCGCTCCATGGTGCGGTGACACAACTCTCGCCCTACATCACCCACGGCTATCTGAGCGTGCCCGAGGTGGCGCGGGCCATGGTGGCGCGGTTTCGCATCGGTGTGCAGCACCGCTTGATCCATGAGCTGGGCTGGCGTGAATATGCGCAACATTTGTATGCCCATTTGGGCGAGGGCTTGGGCCAGCAGGCCTTGCACCCAGGGCCGTTGCTGGAGAGCGACTTCAAACCCGAGCTGCCCCTGGATGTGCGCCATGCAGCCACCGGTATTGCCGCCATCGACTTGGCGGTGAACATGTTGTACAGCTGCGGGTATGTGCACCACCAAGCGCGCTTGTGGCTGGCCAGTTACATCGTCCATGTGCGCAAAGTTGACTGGCGTGTGGGCGCGCAGTGGATGCAAGGCCATTTGCTCGATGGCGATGTGGCCAGCAATTGGCTCAATTGGCAGCGCGTGGCTGGTTTGGCTGGGGATCCGCCGTGGGTTTTCAACGCTGAAACCGTGGCCCGCCATGCGCCCTCAGACTGGCACAGCCGTGGCTCCATGATCGACAAGCCCATGTAGATGATGGAAATCATGGCGCACAACGCGGCCTCGTTCACTGTCTCTGACGAACTCAAACGCATCCCCTGGGCCATGGACGAGCCAGAACTTTTGCACCGTCCCCCTGCCTTGCTGGATTGGCACAGCCCCGCCCCGCAGGTTTGGGCGGGGCGCGATGTGTGGATGGTTCATCCCTGGTCACTGGCCGCCCTGCCCAGCGATTTGCCCAGTGGTGCGGTGGCCGTGGGCTTGTGGTGCGAGGAGTGGATGCAGGCCATGCCCTGGAGCTTCAAGCGCTGGATGTTTGTGGCCCAGCGCATGGGCGCGTTGGCGCCGGCATGCGCCTTTGGCTCGGCCAGCGATTGGCAGGCTGCTTTGTCCCAGGCCAGCAGCGTGGCTTGCTGGGACCACCCGCGGCTGCCCGCATGGACTGGGCTGGCCGTGCAGCGCCGTTCGCCAGCGCGTTTGTTCAAAAGCCTGGACGAGCCTTGTTTGTCGTTCACCGCTTGGTGGCAGCAGGTCTCACGTGGAGTGCGCCACTTTCGTCACTTGGCGGCTTGATCGGGCTCGCCCGCTGTGGGCGCGGGACGCACAGCGGTTACAAAATGCTCGGTGTCGCCAAAACAACTGGGCAGGCCTTTGTGCTGGGCGTATTCAAGCACCACCTTTTGCCCAATATGGGCGTTGATCTGGTCCACCACGGCCGCGTCGCGCACGGTGAAAGCAAATTTTTCTGGCACCGACGGGACAGCGGCCAAGGCGCGCACTTGCTCACCTTCCCAGGTTTTGCAGACCCAGCCTTTGTGCGAAATTTTTTGCACAAAGCCCACGCTCTCGCCGCGCGAATACGCAAAGTGATAAGCGGCAAAAAAATAAGCCACCACCAACACCAACGCGGCCACGCTCAAGCCGAGCAAAGTGCGCACCAGTTTCAACGCCCAGCGGCGCAGGGTGTGGGTCACGCTGTCGATGCTTTGTTTCATGGGCTCATGGTAGCGCACGGTTGTGACGAACCTGTGCTCGGGTGTGATGAAATCGGGCATGGGCACATTGCGTGGCAGCGTGCTCCCATCCATGAGGCAGGGAATGAAAAAAATTGCGGTGTTTGTGTTGGCGGTGGTCTTGGGTGGGCTGTTGCTCGCGATGGGTGTGTGGCGCTACAGCTTGCCCCAGCGCGATGGAACCTTGCCCTTGATAGGTTTGAGTGCTGCCGTTCAGGTGCATTACGACGAATTTGGCGTGCCCCATTTGCAGGCGCAAAACGATGCCGATTTGTACCGCGCATTGGGCTTTGTGCATGCGCAAGACCGCTTGTTCCAAATGGAGATGATGCGCCGCTTGGCCAAAGGCGAGTTGGCCGCCGTCTTGGGCCCCAAATTGTTGGACACCGATCGGGTGTTTCGCACCCTGGGCCTTCGCCACCATGCCGAGCAAGTCGCTGCGCGCTTTGACACCCAGAGCGAAGCCGGGCAAGCCATGCTGGCTTATTTGGACGGGGTGAACCAGTTTCAAAGCAGCCGGCCTTTGCCCATAGAGTTTCACCTTTTGCGCATCCAACCACAGCCGTTCACTCTGGCCGACACCTTCAGCGTGGCCGCTTATATGGCCTACAGTTTTGCAGCGGGGTTTCGCACCGAACCGGTGTTGACCCACATCCACAACGAACTCGGTGCCACCTACGGCGCTTTGTTTGACCGGCCTTGGCAAGCCGATGGCGTGTGGCGTCAACCCGCCCCGGCCCCGGTGTCGGC
>CAMDLJ010000340.1 GCA_945901665.1 Bordetella parapertussis
CCAAAGTAGCTGGCGACACCAAAGTCGGCCAAGGTTTCCATCAGCGCCAGCGCGGTGCCCGCCGCAATGGCCGGGCGCGCCAAGGGCAGGGCCAAGCGCCAAATGCGCCGCCACAGCGGCGCACCGAGCAAGCGCGCGGCTTCCATCAGGGGGGTGGCGCGCTCGGTCAATGCGGTGCGCGCGAGCAAATACACATAGGGGTACAGGCTCAGGCTGAGCACCAAGGCAGCGCCCCACAGGCTGCGGATGTCGGGCCACAACGCGCCTTGCAGCCCGGTGGCTTGGCGCAGCCACATTTGCAAGGGCCCGCTGTACTGCAAAAAGTCGGTGTAGGCATAGGCCACGACATAGGCGGGCATGGCCAGGGGCAGCAGCAAGGCCCACTCCAAGGTTTTGCGGCCCGGAAAATCAAACAAGCTCACCGCCAAGGCGGTGCTACTGCCCAACACCACCACGCCAATGCCAACCATCAGGCACAGCAGCACGCTGGTCGCCGCGTAATCGGGTAGCACGGTGTGCGCCATTTCGCGCAGCACAGCGGCACTGTCCGTGTCCCACTGCAGCCACGCCGCCAGCACCATCAGCACAGGCATGAGCAGCAAGGCTGTGACCGCAGCCAGGCTGGCGCTGGACAGGGGCAGCGAAGAAAGCGAGGGGCGACGCATGAGGGAGCCGATTGTAGGGACGCGCCTTGGGGCCCCTGCCTACAATGCCCTGCATGGCCGTTGACGTCACACAATTACAGGTGCATTACCCCGGGCGCGAGCATCCGGCGGTGGCGGGTGTGAACTTGCGCCTGGCGGCCGGCGAGATGGGCGTGTTGATTGGCCCCTCGGGTTGTGGCAAAACCACCTTGTTGCGCGCCATTGCTGGCTTGGAGCCAGTGAGCGCAGGGTCGATCCGCATTGAGCAAGAAACGGTCAGCAGCGCCACCGTGCAGATCGCCCCAGAGCAGCGCCGCGTGGGCATGGTGTTCCAAGACTATGCCTTGTTCCCCCACATGGACGTGGCCACCAACGTCGGCTTTGGTTTGCATGGCTGGCCCCGCGCTCAGCGCCAGGCACGGGTGCAAGCCGTGTTGGATTTGGTCGGGCTGTCATCGTCGGCCCAGCGCTTGCCGCATCAGCTCAGTGGCGGCCAGCAGCAGCGGGTGGCCTTGGCGCGGGCGTTGGCGCCGCAACCACAACTGCTGCTGCTCGATGAGCCGTTTTCCAACCTCGATGTGGACTTGCGCGAACGCTTGGCCCAAGAGGTGCGCGCCATCCTCAAAGAGGCGCAAACCACGGCCTTGTTTGTGACCCATGACCAAATGGAGGCGTTTGCCGTGGGCGACGTGATTGGTGTCATGTCCGAGGGCCGTTTGCACCAGTGGGGCGACGCCTACAGCCTGTACCACCGCCCGGCCACCCGTTTTGTGGCCGAGTTCATTGGCCACGGCGTGTTCACCCACGCCACCCTGCGCCAAGAGGGCAAACAGGTGGTGGTGCAAACCCCTTTGGGCGAGCTCACCGATGTGGCCGAGTTGCCCCTGCCCTGTGCCTTGGCCAGCGGCGAGTGCGATGTGTTGCTGCGCGCCGACGACATCGTGCACGATGATGACGCGCCGGTGAAGGCCGAGATCATGCGCAAATCGTTTCGCGGCTCTGAGTTTTTATACACCTTGCGTTTGCACACCGGCGAGACGGTGTTGGCCCATGTGCCCAGCCACCATGACCACAAAGTGGGCGAGTGGATTGGCATTCGCGCGCAGGTGGACCACGTGGTGACCTTTAACCGTGCTTGCCATTTGGGCGGGCGTGAGTTGTGCCAGATGCCTTGCAACGTGCCAATGCCCCCATCTTCCAATACCACCCTTCAAGCCCAGGAGCCAAACCCATGAGCATTCAGCTGTACTTTTCACCCGGCGCGTGCTCGTTTGTGCCCCACTTGATGCTGGAAAAAGCGGGCGTTCCCTTCGAGCCCATCATGGTCAAGTTGCACAAGGGAGAGCAACTCACCCCAGAATTCAAAGCCATCAACCCCAACGGCCAAGTGCCGGTGCTCATCGATGAGGGCGAGGTGCTGACACAAATTTTGGCCATGGTGGGGTATTTGGACAAACGCTTTCCCCAGGCCCACATCCTGCCAGGCACACCCATGGCGCGGGCGCGTGCCATCGAAACCCTGTCTTGGCTTAACAACACGGTGCACCCGACATTCACCCATGTGTTCATGCCGCACAAATACAGCGACCAGCCAGCGGTGCAGGCCGACATCCGCAGCCATGCCGTGCCACAGTACCGCGCCTTGATGCACGCCTTGCAAGCGCGGGTGTTGGCGCTGCCCTCTGGCGAATGGCTGGGCGGGCCGCATTTGGGGCCTGTGGACGCTTACGCGTTGACCGCGGCGCGTTGGGCCACCATGGCCGGCATTGCACCGGACGAGATGCCCGGTTTGTGGGCCTTTGTGCAGCGGGTGGCGGCCGATGAAGCGGTGCAACGGGTGATCGAGCGTGAGCGCCTGACGCTCAATATGCACAAGCCCTCCGCCTGAGCCACCCAAGGCTTGTGCTGACCCGGCTTGCGCTTTAGGCGCGGGCGTTGTCGAAACACACGGTGAACAAAGCCCCTGGGGGGGTGTTGTGGGGGCGGGCGTCCTCGATGCTCACTTTCGCGCCGTGCTTGGCGGCGATTTCCATCACGATGGGCAGGCCCAGCCCTGAGCCGTCGGCTTCGGTGCCCAAGGCACGGTAGAACGGTTGGAACACCAATTCGCGCTCGCCTGGTGTGATGCCGGGGCCAGAGTCTTCCACCTGCAGCCACACCGTTTGGGTTTGCGACTGGGCCAGTACCCGCGCGGTGACCACGCCGGGCTGTTCCGGGCTGGACGGTGTGTAGTTGATGGCGTTGTCCACCAAGTTGCGGATCAGCTCTTTGAGCAAGGTGGGGTGGCCAATGGTCCAAGCCGCGCGGGTGCCCACATTGGGCCCTTCGTAGCCCAAGTCGATGGCGCGGTCCATGGCGCGCGGCAGCGAGTCTTGCACCACCTCCAAAGTCAACGCCACCAGGTCGCAAACTTGGGTGGG
>CAMDLJ010000341.1 GCA_945901665.1 Bordetella parapertussis
CACCCCTTATTTGGCCCACGCCACCATGGAACCCATGGTTTGCACCGCTTGGTTGCAAGGCGACAAGCTGGATGTGTGGACATCGACCCAAAACCCCGAGGCCACCTTGGCCGTGTCGGCGGCCACCGCAGGTGTGGCCCAAGACAAGGTCACCGTGCACCCCATGCAGCTGGGCGGCGGTTTGGGGCGCAAGAGCCCGCAAGATTTCACCCGCCAAGGGGTGATGATCGCCAAGGCCATGGCCGGCACACCGGTCAAGATGGTGTGGAGCCGCGAGGAGGACATTCAGCACGATCTGTACCGCCCCGCCAGCTTGGTGCGCTTCAATGGCGGCATGGACAACGATGGCAAGGTGCAGGCCCTGCACATCCGCGTCAGTGCACCGTCGATCTTGGCCACCTTGCTGCGCTTGCCCCTGCCCAGAGGCGTGGACGGTCAAGCCGTGGCCAGCTTCAATGACCACCCCTACGACATCCCCAACAGTTTGGTCGACTATGCCCAGCGCAACTCCAATGTGCCGGTGGGTTTTTGGCGCACCGTGGGCCACTCACAAAACCCATACATGCGCGAGTGCTTCATCGACGAGATGGCGCTGGCTGCGGGCAAAGACCCGCTGGCTTTTCGCTTGGCCAATTTGGGCCAAAAGTCACCCCGAGACAGCGCTATCTTGCAAGCCGTGGCCAAGGCCGCCGATTGGGGTGGTCCTTTGCCAAAAGGCGTGTTTCGCGGCATTGCCGAAACCGAGGGTTATGGCAGCTACACGGCGTGCGTGTGCGAGGTGTCGGTCAGTGACAAAGGCGACGTCAAGATTCACCGCGTGGTGATTGGCATCGACCCGGGCTATGCGGTCAACCCCGACAACATCGATGCGCAGTTGCAAGGCAGCGTGGTGCATGGTTTGAGCGCCATCTTCTGGGGCGAAATGACGGTCAAAGATGGCCGCATCGAGCAGTCCAACTTCCACGACTACCGCATGATGCGCCTGAATGAAATGCCAGTGGTGAAAACCGTGATCGCAGCCACCGGTGGTTTTTGGGGCGGGGTGGGCGAGCCCGCCCAAGCCCCGCTGGCACCGGCCTTGTGCAATGCCATTGCTGCTGCCAGCGGCAAGCGGATTCGCTCACTGCCGCTGAAAAACCACGGTCTCTCGCTCAAGGCCTGAGGCCCATGCCAAGCCTTGCGACACCGCGCCGGGAATGGCTGCGCGCTTGTCTGGGAGCATCGGCCTGGACAGCTTGGCGCGGCGCTTGGACCACAGGGGTGGGCAGCGCCGCCCTGGGCTTGGCCACCGTGCCCCGGGCGCAAGCCCAGGGCATGGTCTCGGGCAAGCTGCTGAGTTTGCGCGACATGCTCGACCCGATCGTGGCTGGCGCCCGTGTGGTGCCCAGCGGCGTGCACATCGAGACATTGATCTTGGCGGACAACGGTTTGTCGGTCCCGTTTCGCGTCTGGGTCGACAGCCCCATGACGGTGCAAGACCATGTGACCGATTTGTGGCTGCTGTCGCAGCGCAACCCGGTGACAGTGATGGCCAAAATGCACATGGGGCCGCACATGGGGCGCGCTGAATTCAGCACCCGTGTTCGTTTGGCGGGCGGTCAACAGTTGGTGGCTTTGGCGCGCTTGTCCTCGGGCGAGTTTCGATACCAAGTGGCCGATTTGATCGTGACCGAAGCCGGTTGCGTGGACGGCAGTTGACCATGGCCCAAGCCCGATTTGACATGCCTGAGCGGGTGCGCGCTGGCGAGGTGTTCAAGCTTCGCTTGTTGGTTCAGCACCCGATGGAGACCGGCTACTTGCTGGACCTGAACAACCAACGCATTGCGCGCAATGTGATCAACGACATGCGCTGCACCTATTTGGGCCAAGAGGTGTTTCGCATCGAACCCTCGTCAGGGCTGTCGGCCAACCCGTACGTGGAGTTTTTTTTGCGTGCCACCCAAACCGGCGAGATTGTCATTGACTGGGTGGACGACCGCGGTGAGCGCGGCCAGGTCAAACGCATGTTGACGGTGGTCTGAATACCCTTGAAGCTGGGAAAAGCCAGCAGTAGCGCCAGGGCCGAAATTTCGGCAACTTTTCGTGGCGCGCTCAGATCAAATTGCGCATCGACTGTGCGGTTTCTTGCAGCAAGGGCAGCACCCGGCGCAGCGCATCGGCCGAGGGCTCGTGCTGCATGGGCATGATGATGCTCAAGGCCCCAACGGTCTCACCCATGCGGTCGCGCAAGGGGACGGCCACGCCCCGGTAGTCCAAGTCCAGTTGCTGCTCTGACAAGGCCCAGTCTTGTTGCCGCACTTGGTGCAGCTGTGTCCGCATGGCGGGCAGGTCGGTGATGGTGTGCTCGCTGAAGGTTTGCAGAGCGGTTCGCGCTTCCAGCCAAGCATCGATCGCTGCAGGTCCTTTGAGGGCCATCAGCAGCATGCCCGCCGCAGTCACCTGGGCCGGCACCCGCGCACCCATTACAAAACCGGTGCTCATGTGGCGCACCGGGCCATTGCGGGCCACATACACAATTTCATCGCCATCGAGCACGCTCAGGTAAGAGGTCTCGTGGGTGCTGGCGGTCAAGCGCTGCAAAAACGGTTGCACGATGCGTGGCAACCGTGCCGACTCCAGGTAAGACTGGCCCAGCCGCATCACCCGGGGGGTGAGCCAAAACAACTTGCCATCGGTGGCCATGTACCCCAAGTGGGTCAGGGTGAGCAGGTAGCGCCGCGCGGCGGTGCGCGTCAAACCGCAGCGTTGGGCGGCTTGCAATGCCGACAAGCGCGGGTGCGCTTCGTCAAAGGTTTCGATGATGGACAGGCCGCGTTCCAAACCGGCGATCCAGTCCCGGGCGGCCAAGGCAGGTTGTTCTGATGGGGTGGCGTTTTTCATGGGTGCTGGGTGATCTAGGACATACCCTGGTTTGGTGCGATTATCGTTCTAGAGTGTTCGTTAATCGCGCATATTTGAAATTTCATCGTCACTTTGCGCAGGGCTTTATTTACAGTGAGGGCTGATGTTCTGGTCGAGCCGTATGTGCTGTGGGCCGGTACACCGAGAAAAATA
>CAMDLJ010000342.1 GCA_945901665.1 Bordetella parapertussis
GGAAGGTTGGCCATGTGCAGCACGGCCTGACCCACCAAATTCACATCCATCAAAGGCTCCACGGCAATTTGTCCGTTGGCTTGCAAAATACCTGTGGCCATGCGCATGGCCATGTCGGTGCCGGCATTGCCCACATCGATTTGACCCACCGCAATGTTGTACTTGCGCCCATCGAGAGAGGCCGTTTTGGTCAAGCCTTTGACCGCATGCTTGGTCGCGGTATAGGCGATTGAATTGGGACGCGGGGTGGTGGCAGAAATCGATCCATTGTTGATGATGCGCCCACCCTGAGGTGACTGGGATTTCATCACCATGAATGCCTGTTGAATGCAATAAAACATGCCATTCAAATTGATATCCACCACCTGATTCCATTGCTCAATGGTCAACTCCTCCAAGGGCACGCCAGGGGCGCCCACACCGGCGTTGTTGAACAACACGTCCACCCGACCCCACTTTTGAACAGTGGCAGCAAACATCGCCTTGACCGAAGTGGGATCGGCGACATCAGTGGGCACAACCAAGGCTTCATCGGTCTTTGCCGCCAACTCGGCGACCACAGCGTGCAAGGGTTCTGCGCGGCGTCCAGCCAATGTGACGCGGTAACCCGCGCCCAACAAAGCCTGTGCAGTTGCTTTGCCGATGCCCGTACCGGCGCCTGTGATGATTGCGATTTTGGGGCTGCTCATGGGTTTGTCCTCTTCAATGCGGTTGTGGGTGGTCAGCGCTTTTTGCGCCCCTTGCCCTTGGCCACAGCTTTTTTCACAGCGGCTTTGAGCGCTTGGATGGGTGATTTTGCCGCACGTTGCGGTGCACTGGCCTTGCCCAGCCCTTTGCCGCTGCGCTTGCCACGAGAGGGTGGTGGCACATTCAAGCCTGAGGCAGCAGGGCCCTTGTTGGTCAAAGGCGTGCCCTCGGTGACCAATCGAAAATCAATTTTTCGGCCATCCAAATCGACCCGACTGACTTGGATGCGCACACGCGTGCCAATGGCAAAACGAATCCCGGTGCGCTCTCCGCGCAACTCTTGGCGGACCTCATCCAAACGGAAAAAGTCACCGCCCAACTCGGTGATGTGGACCAAGCCTTCCACATACAAGTTATCCAGAGTCACGAACAAGCCAAAGCCCGTCACAGCGGTCACAACGCCGCCGTACTCTTCTCCCAAATGCTCGCGCATGAACTTGCATTTGAGCCAAGCCTCCACATCGCGGCTGGCCTCATCGGCTCGGCGCTCAAAGGCGCTGCAATGTAGGCCTGCAGCCTCCCAACCGCTGGCGTCAGGCCCAGGGGCGAGGGGCTTGACCACCTTGGCCACGGCACCTGGGGCTGGTTTTTTCGCAATTTTGAATCGCCCAGCCGGCTCTGGGGGGCGCACTGGCAATTTATAGGTTTTCTTGGCCAAGATGGCCTTGATGACGCGGTGCACGAGCAGATCCGGGTACCGGCGGATTGGGCTGGTGAAATGCGTATAGGCCTCGAACGCCAAGCCAAAGTGGCCGCTGTTGGTTGGCGTGTAAATGGCCTGCTGCATGGAACGCAACAACATGCTGTGAATTTGCTGGGCGTCGGGCCGCTCTTTGGTCGCTTGGGCAATGGCCTGGTACTGAGCGGGGCTGGGGTTGTCGCTGATCGACAGCCCCAAGCCCAAGGCCTTGAGGTAATTGGCCAAGGTTTCACGTTTCTCTGGGGTTGGGCCCTCATGCACCCTAAACAAGGCTGCGTGCTTGCTTTGCAAAATAAAGTCCGCACTGCACACGTTGGCGGCCAACATGGCCTCTTCGATCAAGCGGTGGGCATCGGTGCGCACGCGGGGAACGATTTTCTCAATCCGCCCACTGTCGTCGCACACAATTTGGGTTTCAGTGGTTTCAAAATCCACCGCACCCCGCACCTGTCTGGCTTGCAGCAATCCTCGGTACACATCGTGCAAGTGTTCTAAATCACTGATGCGTTGCGTATGGCGGGCGGCTTCGGGGCCACGGGTGTTGGACAAAATGGCCGCCACCTCGGTGTAGGTCAACCGTGCATGGCTGCGCATGACCGCCGGGTAAAACTGATATGCGTGAATTTCACCCGTCGCCGTGATGAGCATGTCACACACCATGCACAAACGCTCCACTTCTGGGTTGAGCGAACACAAACCATTGGACAGCTTTTCCGGCAACATAGGAATCACGCGGCGCGGGAAATACACGCTGGTGGCACGCTCGTAGGCATCCACATCAATCACGCCACCGGACTCCACATAGTGGCTGACATCGGCTATGGCGACCAACAAGCGCCAGCCTTTGCCCCGACCCACGCGCGAGGGTTCGCAATACACCGCGTCGTCAAAATCGCGCGCATCTTCACCATCGATGGTGACCAAGGGCACATCGGTCAAATCAACACGGTCTTTTTTGTCTTGCGCGCGCACCTTGTCGGGCAGGCTGCGCGTCAGGTCCAAGCATGCGGCTGAAAATTCATGCGGGACACCGTACTTGCGCACGGCGATTTCTATTTCCATCCCGGGATCATCAAGCTCACCGAGCACCTCTTTGATGCGCCCCACGGGTTGACCATACAAACTGGGCAATTCGGTCAACTCCACCACCACCACCTGTCCCACCTTGGCCTGCCCAGTGGCGGCTTTGGGAATCAGCACATCTTGGCCGTAGCGCTTGTCCTCAGGCGCCACCAGCCAAACGCCACCTTCTTGCAGCAAACGTCCAATGATGGGCTGGGGTGGGCGCTCAATGATCTCCACCACACGGCCCTCGGGCCGACCCTTGCGATCCAGCCGCAACACCCGCACCTTGACGCGGTCCAGGTGCAGCACAGCGCGCATTTCATTGGGTGCCAAAAAAATGTCTGCGGCGCCATCATCTCGGCGCACAAATCCGTGTCCGTCGCGGTGACCCAACACGGTGCCTTCGATTTCCTCCAGCAAACCTGCGCTGGGGTGACTGAATTGTTTGATAGAATTTCTCTCTTTCCTGAAATGCCCAGGTGGCGGAATTGGTAGACGCACTAGTTTCAGGTACTAGCG
>CAMDLJ010000343.1 GCA_945901665.1 Bordetella parapertussis
CAGCCTTTACGCCAAACACGATGTGGCCCGCTTGACCACCGAGATGTACCTGAGCGACCTCACGCCGGCCATGAAGCCCAGCGACGCGTATGCACAAATTGCGCACCGCAACACCGAGCGCGTGCCCATCGATGCGCTTGAGGGTCGCACCACCACCAGTTTGGTGACCCCTTATCCGCCGGGCATTCCTTTGCTGATCCCTGGTGAAGTGTTCAACCGAAAAATCATCGACTACTTGAAATTTTCACGTGATTTCAATACCCAGTGCCCGGGTTTTGAGAGCGACATCCATGGCCTGGTCGAAGAAAAGGACGCGCAAGGCGTGACCCATTACTTTGCCGACTGCGTCAAAGCCGACCTTTAAAAAAAACGCCCCTGAAGAGGGGCGTTATGGGGAGGCGTCGGCTCAAGCGCTGGGTTCTGCGATGCCGCCGACCACTTGGCTGAAGCCCCCGTCCACATAGGTGATCTCTGCGGTCACCCCGGCGGCCAGGTCGCTGAGCAAAAAGGCCGCCACGTTGCCCACGTCGTCGATGGTGACATTGCGCCGAATGGGCGAGGCCTCTGCCACCACTTTGAGAATTTTTCCAAAGCCTTGGATGCCACTGGCGGCCAAGGTTTTGATCGGTCCAGCGCTGATGCCATTGGCGCGCAAACCACGCCCTTGACTGCCCAGGGATTCGGCCAGGTAACGCACACTGGCCTCCAAGGAGGCTTTGGCCAGGCCCATGGTGTTGTAGTTGGGCACGGTGCGCAACGCACCCAGATAACTCAAAGTCAGCAAGGACGAATGGTTGTTCAGGTAGGGCAGGGCTGCCTTGGCCAAAGCTGGAAAGCTGTAGGCACTGATGTCATGCGCCACGCGAAAAGCCTCACGGCTCAAGCCTTCAAGAAAGTCACCGGCAATCGCTTCACGGGGGGCAAAACCGATGGCATGAACCAAGCCATCAAAGCTTGGCCAATGGGCGCTCAGGTCTGTCATCAGCCGCTCAATTTGGGCATCATCACCCACATCGCAGTCAAAAATCAGTTCGCTGTCAAAGGCTTTGGCAAAATCGGCAGTGCGTTCTTTGAAACGCTCGCCCACATAGCTCAGCGCGATCTCAGCGCCTTGCTGGTGGCAAGCGCGCGCAATCCCGTAGGCGATGGAGCGGTTGGACAGAACCCCGGTGATCAGCAGCTTTTTCCCGGTGAGAAAACCTTTTATTTGCGACATGGCGCACATCTCCATTGAAAATCTTGCAGAATTGTCGCATGCGATTGTTTTTGTTTATCTCCTTGTTGTGGGTCGGTGCACCGTCTTGGGCGGCGCATGCCTACGCCCAGTTTGGTGACATCAAATACCCAGCTGACTTCAGCCATTTTGATTATGTGAACCCGCAAGCCCCCAAAGGCGGCAGCATCGCCATGGTGGCCCCCACCCGTGGTTCCAATTTCGACAAGTACAACCCTTTCACTTTGAAAGGAACGCCGCCCCCAGCCTTGAGCAGTTTGCTGTTTGAGAGTTTGCTCACCGGCACCATGGACGAGCCCACCACGGCTTATGGCTTGCTGGCAGAGGATGTCAGCGTGTCCACCGATCGCTTATCGGCCACCTTCAAAATTCGCCCGCAAGCACGTTTTCACAATGGCGACCCGGTGCTGGCCTTGGATGTGAAACATTCTTTTGACCAACTCACCAGCCGTGCCGCGGCCCCCCAATACCGAACTTACTTTGCCGAGGTCAAGGCGGTGGTGGCGCTGGGTGAGCGCTTGGTGCGGTTTGATTTCAAGCGCGTCAACCCCGAGTTGCCCTTGATTGTGGGTGGCATGCCGGTCTTCAGCCACCGCTGGGGTGAGGGCAAACCGCTGGACAAAATCATCACCGATACACCGATTGGTTCTGGCCCTTACACCATTGGTTCGGTGGATTTTGGCCGAGACGTGCATTACCAACGCGATGCCAAGTATTGGGCGCAAGACATCAATGTGCGCAAAGGCATGTACAACTTTGACCGCATCACTTATCGCCTGTACAAAGACAGCACGGCGCAGTTGGAGGCCTTCAAAGCCGGGGAGTTTGAATACATCCAAGCTTTCGTGGCCCGCGAATGGGCGCGGGCCTATTCTGGCAAAGCATTTGACAGCGGCCAGCTCATCAAGCGTGAGCTTCAGCATGGGAATGCGGGTGACTTTCAAGGCTTTTTGTTCAACACCCGGCTGCCCAAGTTCAAAGATGTGCGGGTGCGTCAGGCGATTGCCCTGGCCATGGACTACGAATGGATGAACCGCCAACTCTTCTACAACGCCTATACCCGGGTGCGGGGGTATTTTGTGGGCAGTGACTTTGAGGCCAAGGGCTTGCCCACCGAGCGCGAGTTGGCCTTGCTGGAACCTTTGCGTCGCCAACTTGACCCCGGTGTGTTCGAGCAGCCAGTCCCCCTGCCTCCGGTGACGTCTTTAGATCCCGCCTCTGGGAAAACCTTGCGCGACAACCTGCGCCAAGCCAAGCAACTGTTGCAAGATGCTGGTTGGACATATCGCGATGGTGCATTGCGCAATGCCCAGGGGCAGGCCTTTGCATTGGAGTTTCTGGACAGCTCGGGCAGCATGGGTCGGGTGGTCACCCCGTTTGCAAAAAATTTGGAAAAGCTGGGCTTCAGTGTGAAATACAAAGTGATTGATTTCGCCATCTTGCAAAAGCGCATGGACGTGTTTGATTTTGAAATCATCAGCTCGCGCTATGTGGGCAGCGAGTCGCCGGGGACCGAGTTGCTGGAGCGATTCGGCTCCAAAGCCGCTGACACCGAAGGCTCCAGCAATGTGCTGGGGCTGAAAGACCCGGCCGTGGATGCCTTGCTGGACCTGGTGATCACGGCCCAAACCCGGCCCCAGTTGACAGATGCCTTGCGCGCTTTGGACCGGGTGCTGCGCCATGGTCATTACAGTGTGCCGCATTGGTATGGCAGCGTGCACCGGGTGGCATGGCGCGGCGGGCGCTTTGAACAACCAGCGGTCACGCCGCGTTATTACCAACCCGAAAATTGGAT
>CAMDLJ010000344.1 GCA_945901665.1 Bordetella parapertussis
GGTTGTACGGGGCCGCTTGCGCACCCACGCTCGCGGCATGGGTTCAAGTGCAGGATGGGGGTTTTCATGCGGCGCTGCTCGCTTGGTCAGCGGCGCTCAAAAATGAGTCGGCGAAAAACTGTGTTTCGCTCAATTGGGCTTGGGCCACAAAGTCGCGCCGCGCCGCCTCGACCATCACCGGTGCCCCGCAGGCATAGACCTGCATGGCGTGCATGTCGGGGTGGTCTTGCAGCACCGCTTGGTGCACCAAGCCGGTTTGCCCTTGCCAAGCGTCGGCATCGGTGGCGTCGCTCAGCACGGGGACGAAGCGGATGTGCGCATGGGCATCGGCCCAGGCTTGCGCTTTGTTGGCGCGGTACAAATCGGCGCGGCGGCGTCCGCCCCAATACAGATCAATAGGTCGGGTCATGCCGCGCGCCAAGCTGTCTTCGACCATGGCTTGGATCGGCGCAAAACCGGTGCCCGAGCACACCATCAGCATGGGTGCCGTGCTGTCTTCGCGCAGGTAAAAAGAACCCAAGGGCATTTCGATTTGCCAAATTTCACGCAGCTTCATGGCCCCAAACACATGGTCGGTGAACACCCCGCCGGGCATGTGGCGGATGTGCAGTTCCAATTGGCGCACCCCGGCGGCTTCGGGCATGGTGGCGATGGAGTAGCTGCGCCGTGTGCCATCGGGGCGCAGCACATCGATGAACTGTCCCGCGCGAAACTGCACCGGCTCGTTGGCTGGCAGCCCCAAGGTGACGATGCGCACATCGCTGGCCGGGGCCTCAAAAGACAAGACCCGCGCGGGCATGCGTTGGGGTGCCAGGTGGCGATCGGTATCGATCTCTTCGACCTCCACCACCAAGTCGCTCAGCGGCATGGCGCAGCACAGGAGGGCATGGCCTTGGGCACGCTCGGCCTCTGAGAGGTATTTCACATGGGCGTCGCCAAAGTCCACCTGGCCCGACACCACCCGACCCTTGCAGGTGCGGCACATGCCCGAGCGGCAACTGAAGGGCAGGCGCAGGCCAGCGGCCAAACCGGCTTTCAAGATGGCTTGCCCCGGGGCGCAGTCGAATTGGCTGGCACTGGGGTGCAGGGTCACGCGGTGGGTCATGGCGAACAAAATGTCATTGCGGGGGGCTGGGCATCAAGGCCGTGCGGCTGGTACCGCCTTCTTGCCAAACAGTCGGCAAGTGTTGTCGAAAAACCCCTGCGTTTCGCCTAGGGATTTACCCGGCTTGGCCCAGGGCCAAGGTGTGCGCCATGCACCAGTCGGCCCAGGCAGCGGCTTTGGCTGCAGGGCTGCGCATCAAATAATCGCTGGGGTAGGTCACCACAACGGGGGTGCTTTGGTGCTGCCATACCTGTTGGCGCAAGCGCCCCAGAGGCCAACCGGCGATGCGCTCGGCATCTTGGCGCAACAAGCTTTGCGCGGCCACCAGGCCCATGGCCACAATCACCTTGGGTCGCAACAAAGCGATTTGTCGCGCCAGGTGCGGCTCGCACATGTCGAGTTCAGGGGCTTGGGGGTTGCGTTCTTGGGGCGGCGCGCATTTGAGGGCCGAGGTGATGAACACGCTGTGGCCCAAGGGGCCCAAGCCTTCGCGCTGCAAGCCCAAAGCCCGCAAGATGTTGTCGAGCAAGCGGCCCGGATCACCCACCATCGGCAAACCCTGGGCTTGGTCTTCGGCCGTCGGCGCGGCCACCACCACCAACCAGTCGGCCTGGGCCACGCTGTGCCCATTGGGATCCAGCGCCGCAGCGCCTCCCCCTTGGGCAGGGTCGGCCGCCCCATGGCCCCACACCGCTTGGCTGCGGGTGGCGCCCAGGGCGCAGGCCTGGCATTGCTGCACCGCTGCTTTCAATGCGCCCCAGCCCAAGGTGGCCACCCGCTCGCGCTGGGCTGGCAAGCTGGTGCTATCGGCCTGCGCCAAGGGTATGGCCGCCACGGACTCCTTGACCAGGGCGGCACCGGGCCGGGGGGGCTGCGACGGCCGAGCCGCTGGGGTAGAAGGGGGTGCGCTGTCGGGCGGCACCACCGGTGGGCGCGCGGCCATCAAAGGCATGGTGGCATCGCTGGCGGCAGACCCGTCTGCGCTCTGGCTGATTCGGGGCGTCGCCAAGGCCGAATTGGGCGCGGCCGCCTCTGTTGCTGTGGCGCTGGGGGCGGCGGTGGTTTCGCTGCGCGCGGGCCACACGCGGATGTGCATCTCCGCGAGCATGGCGCGTTGGCGCTCGTCCAGGTGCAAGCTCACAGCGTCAACCCCATGACCACCGCGTCTTCGCGCTGGCCGCGCCCGGCGGGGTAGTAATTTTTGCGCTCGCCCACGGTCTCAAAGCCCCAGTGGGTGTAGATATCGCGCGCGGCGGTGTTGCTGCGGCGTACCTCCAGCCAAATGCGTTCGGCCCCGACACTGGGTGCCCAGTGGCACAGGTGTTGCCACAACAAGCGACCAAGCCCTTGGCCTTGCTGCGGGCGTGCCACGGTGATGTTGAGCAGGTGCGCCTCTTGCACCCCGGCCATGGCCACCACGTAGGCACACAGATCTCCGTCGTGGTGCAAACACTGTGCGTGGTAACCAGCGGCCAAGGCGTCGGCAAAGTTGCCCCGCGTCCAGGGCTGGGGATAGACCTGTTGCTCCAGCAACACCACGGCTTCCAGATCGGGCGCTTGCATGGGCCGCAGGTCCAAAGCGGGGGGCGAGCGCATCAAGGGGTGTGCAAGGGCAGGCATGGCGCCATTGTCCGATATGGTGGGGCCCCTGGCGCGCCGGGGCGGCACGACCGTGTCACTGGCCAGAGGGCCGGGTTTGGCCCCAGAAGTCGCCCCAGCGCCAGACCAACCTGCCCCGTGGGTGCGGGGCGCGGCCAAGCCTGCTGTCAAGTGGGTGCGAGCATGGCCTTGGCCAGGGCGCGTTCGGCGGTGGTTTGGGCCACCTTGTCGCGCAGATACAGCGGCAAGGCCAGCGCGGGGGCCACTTCGCCCCCATCGGCCTGGGCCTGGTCGGCCAA